>JBGSKB010000658.1:0-12207 GCA_041741395.1 Melioribacteraceae bacterium | reverse complement strand
TATTAAAATAAATTATTTATGAAACTTTTAGAAGCAACTTCAGAAAATATTAATCTTTCAGTTAACATATTAAAATCCGGCGGACTTGTAGCATTTCCTACAGAAACAGTTTATGGATTAGGCGCAGACGGTTTAAATAGTTTAGCAGTTTCAAAAATATTTGAAGTAAAACAGAGACCCACTTTTAATCCACTAATTTTACATGTTTCTTCGATAGAAATGTTAAATGAAATTGCGGAATTTTCTGGTGACAAGATTTTTAAAGTAATAGATAAATTTTGGCCCGGTCCTTTGACTTTAATTTTGAAGAAAAAAAATATTGTTCCATACATTGTTACTTCGGGATTAGAAACTGTTGCTGTGCGAATGCCAAACAATAATACTGCTTTAGAATTAATTGAAAAACTTGGAAGACCAATTGCGGCACCGAGTGCAAATAGTTTTAGCAGATTGAGTCCGACAAAAGCCGAACATGTTGCAAAACAGTTGGGTGAAAAGGTTGATATTATTTTAGATGGCGGAAATTGCAAAGTCGGTGTAGAATCTACAATTATTGAGATAAATGATATTTCACAATTTTTATTACGTCATGGCGGCATTGCAAAAGAAAGTATTGAAGAATTAATTGGTAAACTCTCTGAACCAAAAACTGAATTAAATTTTCCAAACTCGCCCGGACAATTAAATATTCATTATGCTCCAAATATTCCAATTCAATTTTATGATGAAGAAAAAATAAAGAAATTATCAAATCAAAATATTGGAGCAATATTTTTCAATAAAATTAAAAATGCCGAAAAATTTGAAATTGTAAAAGTTCTTTCACGTAATGCTGATTTGCATGAAGCAGCCACAAATTTATTTTCATATTTACACGAATTAGAAAATTTAGGTTTAGATATGATTTTCGTTGAACGAATAGAAAAAGTTGGTTTAGGTTCCGCAATTATGGATAGATTAACTAAAGCTGTAAATAAATATTCAACTTAGATTTTTCGTTACTCCAAAAAAACTATATGTGAAGTCTTAGGCTGATTTTTAATTTCCTTAATCTTTTTCAAATTTGATGCTTTAATTATATAATCTATTCCGCCATTTTTTACATAATTTTTAAAATTATTATAGTGATCGTTACCCGCTAAATATTCAACAACTACATTTATCTTTCCCAAAAATGTTTTGGGAGTTGGAGTAATATAATCTCCAATTATTATTTTACTTGAAACATTTTTTATTGTTGAAATTAATTCTAATCTTTCATTTTCCGGCACTTCATGAATTACATAAGTGAGGATCGAAAAATCAAATTTTTCGGAAAATTTTTCTTTCATGTCAGCTAAATTACCATGTATAAAATCAACGTTTTTATAATTTCCATTATGATTAGAATTAGCAACGGAAATATTTTTTGATGAAAGATCAATCCCAACAATTTTTTTGCAATGATTAGAAAGTTGAAAAGCTAATCTTCCGGTTCCGCAGCCAACATCCAAAACTGTACTTTCACTATGAATTATTTCTTTAATCTGCTCAAACATTTTATCTTGATTTGGTGCAATAAATTTATCGTAGAAAATTCCATCGTACCAGTGTTTTTTGTCATTCATAATTTTTAAAATCCTACTAATAACTCATAAGACATAATTATAATTGCAATTATTAAAATTACTTTAATTATTTTTTCACCTTTCCTTACAGCCGCTTTTGCAGCCCACCAAGCGCCAAATCCGCTTCCAGCTGAAAGACTAATTCCATAAAACCAATTGACATTAGCAGTAAAAATAAAAATAAGTAATGCTGGAATTGTATATACCAAAACGATAAATACTTTATGATAGTTGACATAAACCAAATTTAACTTAAGAATATTATGAAGTGTAGTCATCAATAAAAATCCAATTCCAACTTGGATAAATCCACCATAAAATCCGAGTGCAAACATTGAGGGATAAATTAACCAAGGAAGTTTTTCGGAAATTTTATCCCTTAAAATTGTTTTTGAGTTTGGAATTAGCATTGTTATAACAATTCCAATCATTACAATTCCAAGAATTTTTTCAAACAATTCATTTTCAATTTTTGTGGAATAAAAAGCTCCAATAATTGCACCGGGTAAAGTAAGCAAACTTAATTTTATGCTTAATTTAATTTGACTAACTTTTTGATTGTGAAAAGAAAGTGCACCAAAAATACTTTGTGAAAGAATTCCAAGCCGGTTTGTACCATTTGCGACCGGCGCATCAAGACCCAAAAATATTAAGATTGGTAATGTTAAAGTTGAACCTCCTCCAGCCATAACATTTATAAAGCTTGTTATTACGCCAACTGAAAAAAGTAAAATTATTTCAAAAATAAGATTCATAAATATTTAACAATTGTTTTGTTGAGCAACTTTTAACTCCTTTGCGGAATTATTATTTTATGATGTAAAGAAAAATAGTAATATTAAAATTACAATCATTAAAAAATATTTTTTAACAAATATAAAATCAAAAAAAACTTATGAATTACATAGAAATTATCGGTTACACAGGTTCTGCATTAGTTGCACTTTCACTTATGATGAAAAATATTTTTTATTTAAGAAGAATTAATCTTATTGGCGCAGCAACTTTTGCAATATACGGATTATTAGTTGGAGCAATTCCGGTATTTATTCTGAACAGTTTTATTTCTCTGATTGATATTTATTACATTTTTGAAATGAAACGAAAAAAAGAATATTTCACACTTTTACCGATTGAAAATTCACATGGATCATTATTAAATAAATTCTTCGATTTCTATTCAAATGATATCAAAAAGTTTTTTCCGAATTTTGAAATTTCTAAAATTGATGAAGACAAAAGTTTTTTTATTCTTAGAAATTTAATTCCGGTTGGATTGTTCGCTTATAAAGAAATTAGTGAGCAAAAAATTTTAATAGAATTGGATTATGCAATTCCAGATTACAGAGATTTGAAGAATGCAAGATTTGTTTACTTTGCGCAGTCAAATCATTTCATAAAAAAGGGATATAAAATATTAACTGCGGAAACTGAAATTGAAGCTCACAAAAAGTATCTTTTGAAAATTGGATTTAGTAATGACAAAACAAATCCAAAATTATACTCAAAGAAAATCTGAGCAAATATTTAAGTCAATTTTTTTATTGCATCATTCAAAAAATTTGGAAGAACTGTATTTCTTGTTAAAATAATATTATCGGGATTTTCTAAATGTTCCACCATTTCTTGAAGTTTCTTTTCGCCATATTCATCAATAACTTGTTGCTGTCTTTCCGGTTTTCCAAAATGATGCTGCATGCTCACAATATCAGCTTCTGGATGAAATTGAGTTCCAACAATTTCATTGGAAATTCTAACAGCCATCATTGCTCTTTCAAGTTCAATATGCGGGCGTATTTTTTCTAAAGCAATTAGTTTTGCGCCAAGTTCTCTAAAAATATTTTTATTGGGATTTACAACTTGATAACTTCTAAAATCAGCCCCATAAAATATTTCCGGCAACCCAAGTAAAATATTATCTAATCTTCCAATTTCAGTTTTATGAATTGGTAAAATTCCAAATGATTTAGAATTTCTGGGGATAACATCACCAAACTTAAAATAGCGAGCCATTATTTGAAATGAATGACAAATAAAGAAAACATATTTTTTTCTTTCATTATTTTGATTATGAGCCCAAATTTTATCCATCAAATTAAAATAACCTTTTTCCCATTTTGTACCTTCGCCATCGAAAGGATCACCGGGTCCGCCGGAAGAAATATAAATATCATAATCTGTATTGGGAACTTCAGTTTTATTACGCGATTCATAAATTTTATAATCTAAATTTATAGCGAAATTATTTTTATCAACTTCTTTCAAAATATCTTGAATACATCTCATTCCTTGATTTTCTTCGCCGTTGTATAAATCTATTATTGCTGCTTTTATTTTCACAATATTCTCTTTTTCATTAAAATGAGGTGTAAATATATGAATTACTGAAATATTCTACTAAATCTAAAGTCAATTCATTATTTTCTAATCAAAAGAAAAAATTTTTATTATGAATAAAGTTTGCAAGTGCGGTCATGATGTAAATCATCCCATGGTAATTCACGAAAGTGAGTATTCAAAATGGGGATGGTTTCTATTTACAATTTTAGGATTAAGTGCAAAACCAAAATCCGTTAAATTTATTTGCACAAAATGTAAAGAATTAATAGAAGAAACTTCTGACTCAGCTATTTTAATGAAATATATCGGAAGATAATAATTTTAAATTATTCCTATGATGAAACAACAGATTAGAAATTTTTTTTGATATAAAATAATGGAGATTTGAAATGGCAGATCAATTAATACTTGAGAAACAAAAACAAGCTACAGAAATTTTAAAAGAAAAAAATATTGATATGTGGATGACTTTCGTAAGAGAAACGGGAAACATAAAAGATCCCATGATGGAAATGATTATTGGAACCGGAGCAACTTGGCACTCGGCATTTATTATTACGAAAGATGGCGACACAACCGCAATTATTGGCTCTCTTGAAGAAGCAAATATGAAAACCGTTGGAACATTTAAGAATATTGTTCCTTATTTAAAAGGAGTTAAAGACGATTTAATTAAAACTCTTAACAAATATAATCCAAACAAAATTGCAATAAATTTTTCAAGAAATTCTTCAATGGCAGATGGATTAACCCATGGTGTTTATTTGGAATTATTGGATTTATTAAAAGATACTCCTTATGTAGAAAGATTTATTTCCTCCGAAGAAATTGTTGCGGCATTACGCGGAAGAAAATCGCAAGCTGAAGTTGATTTAATAAAAGATGCAATTAAAGAAACATTAATAATTTTTGATGAAGTTACAGATTTTATTGAACCGGGAAAATCAGAAAAAGACGTTGCTAATTTTGTGCGTAACAAAGTTAAAGAACGCGGATTTGAATTTGCGTGGGATGAAGAACATTGTCCCGCAGTATTTACTGGACCAGATACAGCCGGTGCTCACTCCGGACCAACAGATAAAAAAATTGAAAGAGGTCACGTTATTAATATGGATTTTGGAGTTAAGAAAAATGGATATTGTTCGGATCTTCAAAGAACTTGGTATGTTTTAAAAGATGGAGAAACTGAAGCTCCGAAAGAAGTTTTAAGAGGTTTTAATGTAATTAAAAATGCGATTATAAAATCCGGTGAAGCAATGAAACCGGGAAAACTTGCATGGGAAATTGATAATATTGCACGAAGTTATATCGTAGAAAATGGATACGAAGAATATCCGCACGGATTGGGACATCAAGTTGGAAGAGTTGCACATGATGGCGGTGCAATGATGGGACCAAAATGGGAACGATATGGAAATTTACCTTTTCTACCGTTAGAAAAAGGAAATGTATTTACCATTGAACCAAGACTGCCAATAAAAAATCATGGCATTGCAACAATGGAAGAAATTGTTTGGGTTAAAGATGACGGAATTGAATATCTTTCAACACCGCAGACTGAACTTTATTTAATAAAAAAATAAATATTGGTCTATTAACTAATTTTGTTTCTCAGAAATTATAATTAAAATTTCTTATTGTTATAATTTTTATATGAATTGCAACTTTCATTTGTAGTATATTACTCAAAAAAAAGAACACAGATTACATTGAAAAAATTGATTCTCACAGAAGTGATGACATTATTTATAAATTATTTTTATCAGCAAATATCTATTTTTTCTGTGTAATCTGCGTTCTATTATTTAATCTTTTTCTAAAATTCTTTAAATATTCTAGCAAGTGGTTTACCAGGTGCATCTAATTGGATATTTAAAAAATATCCAAACGGAGTTTGAGAAACTTTATATTCAGAATTTTTTAATCTCAATTCGGCATTATTTAAAATTTGTTTTGTAAAATCCGGATTGGCACTGCTTTCCGATAAATGATTGAAAGAATGTAAAATTATTTTGTTTGTTTCATTTTTTCTCGCTGCCCACTTTAAATTTTTAATTAGTTTTGTTTCAACATCGGAACTATTTTGTTCATCTTTTTCTTCAACGTGAATGAAACCCAATACTGCATTATCAATTTTATCTTTTATATCTAATTCATCAGCAGAATCTAATCCTTTGTGATGTGTTTCAAATGAAAATGAATTTACATAAAACATCAAAAGTTTCATTTTATTTTTTTCTCCACAAAATTAAATACTGTATTCGGATCAACTCTTTCATCAAACCATTGAACTCCCCAATGTAAATGTGGACCGGTTGATCTTCCGGTTGTTCCAACTTCTCCAATTATTTCACCTTTATTAACTACTTGTCCATCTTTTACAAAACTTTTACTTAAGTGAAGGTAAAAAGAATTTAAACCTAAACCGTGATCTAATAAAATATAATTTCCGGAATAATAAAAATTATCAGCAGAAAGATGAACAACTCCATCAGTCATTGCTAAAACCGGAGTTCCGGTTGGAGATGCAATATCAATTCCATTGTGAAAGTTTTTAGGTGTACCATTTAAAATTCTCTGATTTCCAAATACGCCTGAAATTCTACCGCCGTTTATTGGTTTAATAAATACCTTCAAAAAAAGTGCATCTTTTACGTTACCGACTTTCTCTCTTGCTGCTTTTGAAATTTCTCTTTCCTTTTCAATTCTTGGCAATTCTTCTTGCGGAGCTTCAACATACTTTTGCTCCATTCCATTAATTCTTTGGATATTATATTTAACTTTTTCCGGAATAAATTTCTTAAGAATTGTTTTGTTAATTAATTTAATCGTAAGTAAATGTTCGGCTGTATCATTTCTATCAAACCCTAAAATAAAATTTCCATTTTCATCATTTGGAATTATTTTATCATCAAGTAAAACTTCCTTCAAATTTCCTGCATAACCAAAAACTAAATTACCTTGTTTAAATTCACCTTTAAATTTTACTTCTTGCGCATTTAATAAAGTGAAAGAAAAAAATACAAGTAATATTTTTACAAATTTCATAAATCCAAATTTCCCACTATTATTTTAGATTCCACTTTTCCCAAAAAAGTAAAACGGAATGATAATTGATTTTTGCAGTAATAATATTTTCATTAAATTAAAGACATTAAAATTGCACAAAGCCAGCCGCCGTATGTTCCGAGTGCATATCCGAGAACAGCCAGTAAAACTCCCACACTTGCTAATGAAGGATGAAATGCCGCTGCAATAATTGGTGCAGATGCAGCTCCTCCTATATTTGCTTGACTTCCCACAGCCAAAAAGAAAAATGGAGCTTTTATAATTCTTCCAACAATAAATAAAAATACTGCATGAAATGTAATCCAAATTGAAGTAATTAATAAAAGTTGATAATTTTGAAAGAATCCCAAAATATTCATTTCCATGCCAATTGTTGCGATTAAAATATAAAGAAATATATTCCCAATTTTGGAAGCGCCGCTGCTTTCTAATTTTCTAAATCTGGTAAAGCTTAAAATCAACCCACCGGTTGTAGCAATAACAATGAGCCAAAAAAAGTTTGAGGTTAAACTGAATTTTGCAAGTTCCGGAAAATTATTTTCGAAAAAGGGAGTAATGATATCCGCTAAAAATTGTGAAATTCCGGTAACTCCAAATCCAACCGCTAAAATAGAAATCATTTTACTTGTATCGGAAAGCTCAAATTTATCTGAATGATTTTTATCAATTCCCTTTTTAATTGCCTCAATTGATTTTAAATCTGCTTTTAGAAATTTATCTAATTTATCAGAAATCCCGGCTCCATATAATAAAATAGCAAACCAAACACTATATGTTAAAACATCAATTGCAATAATTGCGGAGAATATAGAATCATCAACATTAAAAATTTCTTTCATTGCAGTTTGATTTGCTCCTCCGCCAATCCAGCTTCCAGCAATTGTTGATAATCCCCGCCAGGTTGCTAAGGAACCTTCATGAATTATAAAATCCGGGAAAAAAGTTGAGACTAAAAAAACTGCTATTGGTCCGCCAAGAATTACTCCAAAAGTTCCGGCTAACATCATTATAATTGCTTTGGGACCAAGTTTTAAAATTGCATTAAAATCTATTCCTAAAGTTAGAAGAACCAAACTCGTTGGAAGTAAATATCGTGAAGCCACATTATAAAGATTTGAATCTTTTGCAGAAATTATTCCTAAAGAATTTAAAATTCCTGGAATAAAATAACACAGCAAAAGTGAAGGAATGAATTTATAAAATTTTACCCAAAATAAATTTTTACTTTTTGAAGTAGAAAATACAAAAGCTAAAACGAACAATAAAATTGCAAAAACTACTGAATCGTTTGTAATTGGAAATATCATAAATTATTAAGGTATAATTGATGTTAAAAGTTAAACAAATGAAAATATAAAATCATTTCTAAATTTTCGAAGCTCAATTAATTTGTGATAAAGAATTATCTTTATTTAGCTTAATAAATATCATTTTATGTAAAACTTGTTATTGGAAGTGAAATTAAAAATATTATCTTATTCAATAATTATTTTTTTGCATAATGAGTAAACTAAGCCAAGATTTATTTTTAAGAGCTATTAAGTACAAATTAGCATTCCAAAAAATGCTGACAAAATTACCCATTCCCGAATATGCCTTATTTAGCATTTACGCAATATTTATTGGAGCAGTTGCCGGAATTGCCGCTGTTCTTTTTCACAAATCAATAGATCTTACCACCAGCTTTTTTTATAATTCAAAAACAGAAAATTTTAGTTATTTAATGCCCGCAATCGGAATGTTGCTGTTAAGTTTTTTAACATATCTTGCGCCAAATATTGCAAAAAGAAAAGGTGTTTCAGAAGTAATTAAAGCTGTTTCATTACGAGGAGGATTCACTCCGTTTAGAATTACAATTTTTCATTTTTTCGCTCCGGTAATTTGTATCGGCTCGGGAAATACACTTGGTCCTGAGGGTCCTACTGCGCAATTAGGCGGAGGAATTTCAAGTAAAATTGGAAATTTAATTGGAATGTCGGATTCAAGAAGAAGAATATTTACGGCTGCGGGAGCCGGAGCTGCAATTGCCGCAGTTTTTAATTCCCCGCTTGGTGGAATATTTTTCGCCCTCGAAATTATTCTGCTAAATGATTTTCAAACACAAACGTTTTCTGCATTAGTTTTAGCTTCCGTTACAGCAAGTGCAATTTCACGAATTTTTCTTGGAAACCAAGCTACATTTATTTTTGGAGATTTATCAATTGGCACATATTCACATTTTTATTTGTATGCAATTCTTGGTGTAATTTCCGGATTTATTTCACTTCTGTTTATAAGATATTCTGATATTATTGATAAACTTTTCAACGAAAAAATATTAATTACTTTTCCCCGCTGGATAGTAATGACATTTGCCGGATTGTTAATGGGTGTTTTGGGATATTTTTTTAATGGAATTTTTGGCATTGGTTACAATACAATAAATAACATTCTTGCTTCATCTGAAATTTGGCAAGTTGTTTTAGTTTTGTTGGCGCTTAAATTTTTTCTTGTTCCTATCATATTATACTCCGGAGGTTTTGGAGGAATTTTTGCTCCATCCTTATTTATTGGGGCTTGTGTTGGTTATTTATATTCATTTGGATTAAATCATTTTTTCGGCATTCAGCTTGATACCGTGGCTTATGTTTTAGTTGGAATGGGCGCGGTTCTTGGCGGAATAAATACAATTCCAATTTCTGCAATACTGATAATTTTTGAGATGACAAAAAATCACACTTTCATTTTACCATTAATGCTTGCCGTAATTATAAGTACAACCATAGTTCAAGTAATTTTAAAAGGATCAGTACACATTAAACATTTGGAAAGAGAAGGTTATAGAATATCAAGCGGAAAGGAAACAAATGTTTTAAAATCAATTTTTGTTGAAGATGTTATGCGGGATGAAATTCTCTTAATACCAGAAAATACTTCAATCTCAAAATTAATTAGCTTATTGCTTGAAAGCCCTAACGCAGCATTTTACACTGTAAATAAAAATGGAAAATTAGTCGGCACAATTACAGAAAATGAACTTCGTCCAATAATTACAGAATATGAACAAATTCGTGATACATTAATTGCGAGTGATATTGCAAAATCTGAAGTTGTTACAGTATTCAAAAATGATGATCTTGATCATATTTTAAAATTATTTGGAACAAATAATGTTGATCAATTCCCGGTTGTCTCCAGCAAAGATTCTCAAAAAGCAATAGGTACGGTTTGGAGACAAGATGTAATTACTGCTTACAATCAAGAAAGTTTAAAACATAATTTGGCAGACGGTTTGGCAAATGAAATTAAATCAATTGATAAAACTCATGTTTCAAAAGTTGCGGAAGGTTATTCAATTATTGAATGCAACGTAAATTCAGCTTTTATAGGAAGCACATTAGCAGAACTTCGATTAAGAAATAAATATGGTTTAGAAGTTTTAATGATTAAACAAAAAAAATCATTATTTGATGAAAATGCTGCTGCTCCGAAATTAATTATTCCAGATCCAAATTATGTTATTAAATCAGATGATATTCTTGTTTTATTTGGTTCAGATGAAAATATTGCAAAAACAAATGAGTGGAAATAATTATTACTAAAAAGAAAATGACAAACTACAAAACTCAAGAATCAAACAAATTTCAAAAAGAAAAAACCAAATATTAAGCAAATTAAAATGAGTTTAATTCTATTGATTTTCTAATGTTTCGTTTTTTTAAGATTTGTTTTTTGTATTTGTGATTTGTTTATAATTTGTTAATTGCCTTTTGTTATTTTCTTTTCGTTATTTTTTTCAATTACAAATAAGGATGAAATTGCCAACATACATTGCCCTTTTACGCGGAATAAATGTAAGCGGTCAAAAGCTAATTAAAATGGCTGATCTAAAACAATTTCTTGCGGAATTAAATTTTGAGAATATAATTACATATATCCAAAGTGGAAATATTATTTTTAAATCAAGATTAAGTGATAAACATAAACTTGAAAAATTAATTTCAAAAAAAATAAATGAGCATTATGGTTTTGAGGTTGAAGTACTAATTAAAACTCCAAATGAATTAGAATATGTTTTACTTAATAATTCATTTATAAAACAGAAGAAAGATCCAAAAAGAAATTACATAACTTTTCTTTTCAGTGAACCTTTAAATGAAAATGTGGAGAAACTTTCTAAAATTGATCATATGCCGGAAGAATATATTATAGTTGAAAAAAATGTTTTCTTCTTTTCCCCAAACAGTTATGGCAATGCAAAAATGAATAATAACTATTTTGAAAAAAAGTTAAAAGTTATTGCCACCACAAGAAATTGGCAGACAGTAAATAAATTATTTGAACTAGCAACAATACACTAAATTTGCGCTAATAATTAATTCCAATGAATATTATTATATTATCAGAAAAAGATAGAATGAGTAATAATCAATTTACAATTTCTGATGAAAGATTTACGCACGTTACAGATATTTTAAAATCTGAAATTGATGATGTTTTAGAAATTGGATTATTAAATGGACCAATTGGAAAAGCAAAAATTATTTCAATTGGTAAATCTAAAATAACATTGGAAGTTTTTGGATTTAATAAATTGGATAAATCTAACAAAAATATAGATCTTATTTGCGCTTTACCGCGACCTCAAACATTAAAAAAAGTTTTAGCAATTTCTGCAACTTTTGGAGTTAAAAATATTTTTTTTATTAAATCAGAAAAAGTTGAAAAAAGTTATTTTCACTCGCCAGTTTTGTTAGCAGAAAATTATAATAAGTTTTTAATTGAAGGATTAAGTCAAGGAAAGAGAACTGAATTACCAATAGTTTTATTTCACAAACAATTTAAAAAGTTTTTTGAAAATGTTTTTTTAATTAATAATTATGATACAAAATTATTAGCTCATCCAAGTTCTGATAAAAATCTATTAAATTTTAATTTGAGTGAAAATCATAATATTGCTTTAGCAATTGGTCCGGAAGGCGGTTGGAATGATTTTGAAATTAATTTTATGACAAATTTAGGATTTGATAATTTTCAATTAAGCAAAAATATTTTACGTGTAGAAAGTGCAGTTACGGCGGCACTTGCTCAAATTGAATTGTTTACTTTGTAGTATTTATTTTTAATAATAATTTTTATGAAATAATTATTAACGAAAGAAAATCAAATGGAAAATTTATTTGATGGTGTGAAAGAGTTTAATTCAAAAGAT
>JBGSKB010000657.1:0-2526 GCA_041741395.1 Melioribacteraceae bacterium | reverse complement strand
GTATAGATGGTCTTTGTATTGATGATTCAGCTTCAGTATTTTCTATATTTCTTAACACACCCTCAATTGTAGGATCCTCAAAGATTTTAATTAATTTAAGTTCCTTATTGAACTCATTTTTAATTCTTGAAATGAACTGAGTGGCTAGAAGTGAGTGCCCACCTAATTCAAAAAAATTATCTTTAACTCCAACATTTGTAATATGAAGAAGTTCTTCAACAATTTTAACAAGATTTCTTTCTCTCTCATTTCTAGGAGCAACATACTCAACTCCTAATTCTTCTCTTGAAATATTTGGCACAGGTAATTTATTTTTATCAATCTTACCACTTGTAGTTAATGGCATTTCATCAATATGTATTAATAAAGAAGGAATCATATATTCTGGTAATTTATCTCTCAGGTATTTTTGAATTTTTTCTTTTTCAAAATCATCTCTATCACAGACAACATACCCAACCAATAATTCTTGATTACCTGATAAGTTCCTTACCAAAACAGCAGCGTCTTTAATGAATTCAAGGTTTTTAAGATTATGTTCAACTTCACTTACTTCAATTCTGAATCCGCGCAATTTTACTTGTGAATCTATTCTTCCTAAAAATTCAATATTTCCATCAGGTAAATACTTAACTAAATCACCAGTTCTGTACAATCTTTCACCTTTATTTTTTGAAAAAGGATTTGGGATGAATTTTTCGGCAGTTAAATCTGATTGGTTCATATAACCTCTGGCTAATCCAATACCACCAATACATAATTCACCTGGAATTCCAATACCTAAAGGCATTAGCGCTGAATCTAAAACATATGTTGAAAAGTTGTCAATACTTTTCCCGATTGGTGGTCCCTTGGGGTAATCCTTTTCCGTACAAAGCATTGTTGCGCATACAGTTGTTTCGGTTGGACCGTAAGCGTTGACATATCTTCTACTAAAACTCCATTTAGATACTAATTTATTTGAAATTGCTTCCCCGGCTGTTATCAGAGTTCCAAGATCTTGATAATCCCCGCTTGGCAAAACTGATAGGACTGACGGTGGTAATGTAATAGTAGTGATCTTATTTCTATCAATAAACTCTGCTAATTCATATCCGGATGAAATTACTTCTTTTGAGGTTAAATATAATACACCTCCATTTAGAAGTGCCATTACAGTTTCCCATATGGAAGCATCAAAACTTAGGGAAGAAAATTGCAGAATTTTTTTATCATACGAAATATTAAATGCTTCTTTTTGTACTAAAGATAGATTTGCTAATCCCTTATGATTTAGCATTACTCCTTTGGGAATACCCGTTGAACCAGAAGTAAAAATTATATAAGCTAAATTCTCCAAATCAATTTTAATGTTTAAATTTTTATCACTTTGCCTAAATAAAATATCATTAATTTCATCTAGATTAATTTTTTCCTGATTAAGATTTTCTAATATATCATTTGAACTGTTATTAATAATTATTTTATTGCATTCTGAAACATTCAGCATATACTCAATTCTTTCTTTAGGAAGCGAAGGATCTATTGGAAGAAAAGTACAGCCAGTTTTTAAAATTGCAAATAATGCAATGATCATATGTTCATGTCTTTGCATACATATTGCTATTTTTTCTTCTGGTTTTAATGTCTGCAATTTTAAATAGTTTGCTAATTGATTTACTCTTTTGTTTAATTCTTCATATGTTAAGGAAATGTTTCTTTCACTATTGCTATTTGTTCTAAAAACCAATGCCTCACTAACTCTGAACCCATCAACTGCTTTTTCAAATAATTCAACAACGTTTAGCTTGTTAACATTTGTTTTTCCTAAACTCCATTGTTCAAGAATTTTTACTTTTTCATCATCACTTAGGATGCTTATATCTCGTAAAATTTCATCAGGTTTTCCAACAATTTTTCTTATTAATAATTTATAATTTTGAACAAATCTTTCAATAGTATCCTTTTCAAATAAATCAGTATTAAAGTCGACTGATCCTTTTATTTCACCATCGTTTTCTTGCAATGTAAAAACAATTTCATAATTTATTTGTTGAGATTCCATATCAAATGGGATAATTTCTAAATCAGAAAGTTGATTATCAGACTTTGGTAAATTCTGGTAAACAAACATTGTTTGAAAAATTGGTTGATGACTTAAATCTCTTTGCGGATGCAATTCCTCAACAAGTTTATCAAAAGGAATATTTTGATTTGAATATGCATTTAAAGTTGTGTCCCTAACTTGAACAAGTAAATCACGAAATGTATCGTTTTTATTAATTTTAGTTCTTATTGCCAAATTATTCACAAAAAATCCAACCAAATTTTCAAACTGCAAATTATTTCTACCGGCAATTGGAGTTCCAACAACAATATCATTCATATTTGTATATTTCGATAGCAGCAGTTGAAATACTGCTAAAAGAGACATGAAAAGAGTTGAATTTTCTGACTTTGATAATTTGTTTATTTGACTAACTAGTTTTTCTTCAATTTCTATATTGATTTTACCGCCATTTGAAGTTTGAATACTAGGCTTGGGTT
>JBGSKB010000656.1:0-8458 GCA_041741395.1 Melioribacteraceae bacterium | reverse complement strand
CGATGGATTTTGTTTATGGCAAACTCGATACACAGATCATTCAGTAAAATCAAGCACTTGGGAAAATGGGAAAGGTGATGTTTTAAGAAATTTATCTAAATCATGTGAAAAATATAAAATTAAATTAGGAGTTTATTTATCTCCCGCAGATTTATATCAAATTGAAAATGAAAATGGTTTATATGGAAACGGAAGTGAATATACAGAAAGGATAATTCCAAGAAAAGTTGAAGGAAGAGAATTTAAAGATAAACGTACCTTTAAATTTGTTGTTGATGATTATAATGAATATTTCATGAATCAACTTTTTGAATTAATGACTGAATATGGTCCGGTTTATGAAGTTTGGTTTGATGGTGCTCATCCTAAAATAAAGGGCGGTCAACAATATACGTATAATTATTGGTATGAATTAATTCGTGAATTAGCTCCGCAAGCAGTAATTTTTGGAAAAGGTCCAGATGTTCGCTGGTGCGGAAACGAAGCCGGAGAAACACGAAAATCCGAATGGTCAATTATTCCAATAAATGGTAATCCGGATAATTGGATTTGGCCGGATATGACAGATGATGAATTAGGTTCATTAAGTAAGTTAAAAGATTGTTTTAGTAATAATGGGAATTTGCATTGGTACCCAGCTGAAACAAATACTTCAATTAGAAATGGCTGGTTCTGGAGAGATGAGACTCAATCAGTAAAAACTTCTGAGGAAATTTTAGATATTTGGTATAGATCAGTCGGAGGCAACACAGTTTTTCTACTGAATATTCCCCCAAGCAACGAAGGATTATTTTCAACACGAGATGTTAAAGTTCTTGAAAAAGTAGGTGAGAAAATAAAAAAGACTTTTACAACAAATTTAGTAAAAGATGCGGAAGTAAAAGCTTCAACTGAAAAAAATAAATTCCTAGCTAAAAATATTATTGATGATGACTTATCAACTTGCTGGATGCCGGAAAATTTTGATTCAAGTTCCATTTTAGAAATTGAACTTCCTCAGAAACAGAGATTCAATAGAATCTTATTGCAAGAACATATTCAGGATTTCTCACAAAGAATTTCTGAATTTGAAATTGAAGCTTTTGTAAATAATTCTTGGCAAAAAATAGCAGAAGGAACTACAATTGGGTATAAGAATATTTGCAGAACACAAACAATAATTTCAAATAAAATTAGAGTAAAAATTTTAAATTCAAGATTAAATCCGACAATAAATAATTTCGGACTTTTTTATGAAGATATCTCAATTACAAATCCAATAATTAGTCGTGATAAAAGTGGATTAGTATCAATAAAATGTAATCCAATTGGATCTATAATTAAATATACAATTGATGGATCAATTCCGAATATTAATTCACAAACTTTTACCAATCCAATTTCATTAAAGAATAAAGGAATTATAAAAGCAATTGCATTTGATTCGGAATTAAATAACAAAAGTGAAGTTGTTACTAAAGAATACGATATATGTAAATCAAAATGGTCAATTCAAAATGTATCAAGTGAACAAACAGATAATAATGAACAAGCAATAAAAGCAATTGATGATGATGAAAATACTAATTGGATAAGTCGTTGGCGACCAGATTCTCCAAACCATCCCCATTTTATTGAGATCAATCTTGGTGAAGAAATAGTTTTAGAAGGATTTACATATTTGCCAAGAAAGGAAATTATAAATGGAACAATTAAAGAATTTAATTTTTACACAAGTTTTGATGGAAAAAATTGGGAGAAAATAATTATTGGAGAATTTAGTAATATTAAAAATAATCCGGTTGAGCAGAAAATAAAATTTAAAAATGTGATTAAGGCAAAATATATTAAACTTCAATCTATAAGTGAAATAAACAACAATCCTTGGGCTTCGGCTGCAGAAATTGGCGTTATTACTAAATAAATAAATTTTAATGAAAATCTTATGATAAAAAAAATAATAATTTCAATTTTTGTTTTGTTACAATTTGCATGTTCAAATCAAAATAGTATTCTTGATTTGGAAACTTCTTCATTAAAGCTATCAATTGATGAACTTGGGAAAATCACTCAGCTCATTGATAAAAACAATAATGTTGACATTCTTTCAAAAGATACAACCGCATATGTTTTATCACTTAAAGTTAAGGACGAATATTTTAATCCAGTCAAAGCTGAAGTTAATTCAAGCGAAAAAACAATTATTATGGAATTTAAAAATGGAAATGAAGTTAAAATTAAATATGATTTTAATGATCATTATCTAAAATTTTTCTTGGCGTCAATTAAAGAAAATAATATTGATTTAATTGTCTGGGGACCTTATCCGACAAAAATAAATAAAATTACTGGAGAAACAATTGGAGTTGTTCAAGGTGAAAATTATGCTTTAGGAATTCAGTCATTAAATGCAAAAACTCTTGGAGGATTTCCTTGGACGGATAATGACTGTATGCCACAAATAAATATTTTTGCTCAAGATGATTGCACTGATTTGAGCGAAGAAGGAAAAGATTATGTTTTATACAGAGTGGAAGCTGCAAAACCAACAAAATACGGTAGCTCATTACAAGCATATTGTCGGAATAGATTTGAAGAAAGAATTATTAAAAATATAGATCATGATTATTTTGTCTCTCCAATTTATAATGATGGTGGAATTGTTGGTTCATCAATTGCAATATTTGGTTGTGAAAATTCCGATATTCTAAATACAATTGAAAAAATTGAAGTTAACGAAAATTTACCTCACCCAATTTTAGAAGGAGAATGGGGGAAAAAATCAAAAGCTTCTACAAGGGCTTATTTAATTTATGATTTTACTGAAAAGACAATAAATGATGCGATTAAAATTACACAGAAAGCCGGACTGAAATATTTGTATCACTCAAATCCTTTTGCAACTTGGGGAAAATTTAAACTAAACAAAGAGTATTTTCCAAATGGTATTGAAGGTTTGAAGAATTGTGTTGATATTGCAAAGCAGAATAATATTTCTTTAGGAATTCATACTCTTTCAAATTTTATTACACCAAATGATGAATTGGTAACTCCAATTCCAGATAAACGATTAGGAAAAGTTGGAAGCACGATAATTACAAAGAACTTAACTACTTCGGAAACAACAATTCTTATCGATGATCCAAAGTTTTTTGATCAATACAAAAATAATAATCTTAAAACAGTTCAGATAAATAATGAATTGATTCGTTACGGAAAAGTTATAAATGAAAATGGCTGGAAATTAATTGAATGTGAAAGAGGAGCATTTAGTACAATAAAATCAGAGCATGAAAGCGGTGATAAAATTTACAAACTAGCAGATCATGGTTACAAAGTATTTTTAACTGATCCTAAATTAAGTTTAGAGGTTTCAAAAAATATTGCTGATTTATTTAACAAAACTGGCTTGAGGCAAATTTCATTTGACGGACTTGAAGGAAATAGATCAACCGGTATGGGAAATTATGGTGAAATATTATTTACTCAAAATTGGTTTAATAATCTAAATGATGATATTAAAAAGAGTTTTATTGCTGATGCCAGTAGAACCACACATTTTTTCTGGCATATCTATACAAGAATGAATTGGGGTGAACCTTGGTATGCAGATTTTAGGGAAAGTCAAACAGAATATAGATTAAAAAATCAAGAATATTTTAAAAGAAATTTAATGCCTGGAATGCTTGGCTGGTTTCAGTTAAGACCGGAAACAAGCATTGAAGATATTGAATGGATGCTTGCACGTTCCGCAGCATTTGATGCCGGTTATGCATTTGTGGTAAATGATAATTCTATTTCTGAAAATAAATTTACTGATGAAATATTTCGAACAATTGGAATTTGGGAAGAAGCAAGGTTATCGAATTTGTTTTCAGTTGAGCAAAAAGAAAAAATGAAAGATGTCAAGAATGAATTTAGATTAGTAAAAAAAGGAAATAACATTTATGAATTTACCCAAGTACATTCTTTGAAATTCTCTCATAAGAAAAAAGTTCTTCAGCCGGGTGAACCAGTTTATTCGCAATTTGATTTTGAAAATCTTACTGATAACAATGAAGTTGAAATAATAATTAAACCAGTAAATACTAATTTGAATAATATTTCTATTGAGTTTGATAATTTCAAAAAAATTGTTTTTCCAATTGATCTAAAACAAAATGAAATAATAAAATATGACGGCGGGAAAACTGCAACAATTTATAAATCCAATTGGATAAAAGTTAAAGAAATTGATATGAGTAAATTTGAATTGAATTTGAGTAAAGGAAATCATAAAGTTATTATTGATTGTAATTTTAACGGAAATGAAGAATCTCAGGCAAAGCTGGAAATAAGATTGTTTGGTGAACAGGAAGAATTAAAATTAAAATAATCTAAAATGAACAGAAGAAAATTTATAAAACATATTTCTGTAACAACCGCGGGAATAGTTGTTTCTCCAATAATATTTGATGCTTGCTCAACAAATAAAAGAATGAATATTTTATTTATTATGTCTGATGACCATGCTTATCAGGCAATCAGCAGTTATGGAAGTGTTCTAAACCTAACACCCAACATTGATAAACTTGCAAAAGAAGGAATGCTATTTGAAAAAAGTTTTGTGACCAATTCCATTTGCGGACCAAGCAGAGCGTGCATGCTTACTGGAAAATATAATCATATAAATGGAATGATTGATAATCACACAACTTTTGATGGTGACCAAGAAACATTTACAAAACTTCTTCAGAATAGTGGATACCTTACAGCTGTCGTTGGGAAGTGGCATTTAAAAAGTGAACCAACCGGATTTGATTATTGGAACATATTGCCGGATCAAGGAGAATATTATAATCCGGATTTTATTGAAATGGGTGAGAAGAAAAGGATAGAAGGTTACGTAACTGATATTACTACAAATATTGCACTTCAGTGGTTAGATAAAAGGAAAAAAGAAAAGCCATTTTGTTTGTTACTTCACCACAAAGCTCCGCATAGAAATTGGATGCCAAGCCCAAACCATTTAGATATGTATGATGATAAAGAAATGTCAATTCCCAAAACATTTTTGGATGATTACAAAACAAGAAGTGAGGCTGCAAAAGACCAAACAATGAAAATTGATGAAGATATGTTTCTTGATTATGATTTAAAAGTTCCGGTTTTGGAAAATGAGAAAGAAAAATTTATAAATGAAAAATTAAATGAAGAATTGTGGAAAAGTTCTTTTGATAGATTGACAGATGATCAAAAGGAAATGTGGAATGTAGCTTACGAAGATGAAAATATTAAATTTAAAAGTAGTAATCTAAAAGGTGAAGAATTAGCGAAGTGGAAATATCAAAGATATATTAAAGATTATTTACGCTGTATTTCATCTGTTGATGATAATGTTGGAAGGGTATTAGAATACCTAAAAAAAAATAATTTGGAAGATAATACAATTGTTGTTTACACTTCTGATCAAGGATTTTATTTAGGTGAACATGGTTGGTTTGATAAACGTTTTATGTATGAACAATCGCTTAGAACTCCATTAATAATAAAAGTTCCAAATGGTGTAAAGGGAATTGCGAATAGTGAAAATATGATTGTTAATATTGATTATGCACCTACATTTTTGGATTACGCAAATGTTCCAATTCCCCTAAATATGCAAGGAAATTCGCTACGAAAAATTTTAGATGGAAAAAATCCGGAAAATTGGAGAAATTCAATTTATTATCATTATTTTGAATTTCCCGCTGAGCATAGTGTAAAAAGACATTATGGAATTAGAAATTCTAGATTTAAGTTAATCCATTTCTATTATGATATTGATGCATGGGAATTGTATGATTTAGAAAAAGATCCGGATGAAATAAATAATGTTTATGATAACCCAGATTACCAAACTGAAATTGTTGAATTAAAAAAGGAATTGCAAAAACTAAGAGAGCAATTTAACGATACTGACGAAACAAAATTTCTTCCCCAAAAGAATCAGCAGATAAACCATAAAGGAATTGGTGGAAAAATTACTTTTGAATTTATGTATGATAAAAAATACTCTGGTGGAAAAAACAATGCTTTATTGGATGGTTGGTGCGGTCCAGCAAAAATGATTTCTAATGTTGATCTTTCAATTTGGCAGGGATTTCAAAAAAATGATTTAATCGCAACAATTGATTTTGGAAAAGAAATTGAAATGAGTAAAATTAAAATAGGATTTTTGCAATACATAGAATCTTGGATCTTTTTACCAGAATGGGTTGAAGTATTTTATTCAAGTGAAAAAAATAATTTTATTTCATTCGGAAAATTAAATAGAAAGTCTAATTTGATATCTACAAAGATTTTTAAGGAGGATTTCAATTTCCAATTTTCAAAAATTAAAATTAATAATTTGAAAGTACATGCAAAAAATATTGAAGTTTGTCCGGCTTGGCACAATGGTGCCGGGAAACCCGCGTGGATTTTTTGTGATGAAGTTATAGTTAACTGAAAATATTTAATAAATCATTTTGATAAATTTATTTATAACAAAAACATCTAAAGGTAAAATATGAAACTCAAAACTATCCCTATCTTTTTAACATTTCTTGTAATGGGCGTTGCTGATGCAATGGGACCAATGGCAAGCGCAGTTGAAAAAAATTATGAATTAAGCGCAGTAGTTGCAACATTACTTACTTTTTTTGTATTTATTGCTTTTGCTGTTTTTAGTGTTCCAGGTGGAGTACTTGCTGCACGAATCGGTAAAAAGAATTTACTTTTACTAGGATTAGGATTAAACATTGTGGCTATGGCAATTCCTACTATTATTGATCCAGGTTTTACACTTCTTGTAATGTGTATATTTCTACTTGGAGTTGGCACAACGTTTCTTCAAGTTGCCGGAAATCCAATTATGTATGATGTAAGTGAAGAAGGGAAATATAGTCGTAATCTTGCATTAGCTCAGGGAATTAAAGGACTTGGTTCTTCTGGTTCCGCATATTTAGTTGGCTTAGTTTTAATTCTTCCATTTTTTGCTACAATGGGTTGGAGAGGAGTATTTCCAGTATTTCTGTTATTTATGATCATAGCCTTTGTATTAGTTGCATCTTTAAAAGTTAATGAAACAAAAGCAGATATTCCGCCAAGTATAAAATCTTCTTTAAAACTTCTAAATGAACCCGTATTTGCTTTAGCTGTATTAGGAATATTTCTTTACGTTGGAGCTGAGGTTTGTATGGCGCGCTTCTTAAAACCATCATTAGAAAGTTTTGGATTTACTGCTGACAAAGCTGCATTATGGGGTCCAACAGTTTTTTTTGGAACTATAACTTTTGGCAGATTGGTTGCCGGTAGTATTAATATAAATGCGCGCACATTTTTTAGAATTTCAGCATTTCTTGGATTATTAGGAGTTATTCTAATTATGACTGGTCAAGAATTTTTATCTATAGCAGGAATTGTTTTGGGAGGTTTAGGATTTGCAAATATTTGGCCAATGCTTTTTTCAATAACAATTGAAGAAAAACCTGAGCGTTCAAGTGAATTATCCGGATTAATGGTTATGGCAATTAGCGGCGGTGCTATTGTACCATTAATTATGGGAGAAATAGTTGATAGAGATTTATTGACTTTAGCTTACATTGTTCCGGCAATATGTTTTGCGTACTTGTTAATGTTATCGTTAAAAGGGAAGAAAAAATTAGCAAAGGTTTAATTAAATATTTTGTATAAAACATTGTTAAACTAGTTTAAAAAAGGTTAAAAATGAATTACATAAATGATAATAGAATAGTAATGACTCTTGATGCCGGTGGCACAAATTTAGTTTTTTCGGCAATTCAAGGAAATAAACAAATTTTAGATGAAATAAAATATCCATCCTATCCTAAAGATCTCGATAAAATGTTATCAACTTTAGTGGAAGGATTTATTAAAGTTAAATCAAAATTACTTGCTGAACCTGTTGCGATTAGTTTTGCATTTCCTGGTCCGGCAGATTATCCAAACGGAATTATTGGAGATTTACCAAATTTACCTGCATTTAGAGGAGGTATTGCGCTTGGACCATTTTTAGAAAATAAATTTAATATTCCGGTTTTCATCAATAATGACGGTGATCTATATGCATATGGCGAAGCAATTTTTGGTTTTTTACCGGAAATAAATCGAAAATTAAATGAAGCCGGAAGTACAAAGCAATATAAAAATTTGTTCGGACTTACTCTTGGAACCGGATTCGGTGCCGGTATTGTTAGAGATGGAGAACTATTTACTGGTGATAATTCAGGTGCTGGAGAAATATGGTTAATGAGAGATAAGTTATCTCCCAAATTAAATATTGAAGAACATGGTAGTATCAGAGGTGTGAAAAAAGTTTATTCTGATCTTGCTGGTATTACATTTGAAAATACTCCAGAACCAAAAATATTATATGAAATTGCAAAAGGTGAAAAAGAAGGAAATAAAGAAGCAGCCATTACTGCATTTAAAACTATGGCTGAGGCTGTTAGATCGG
>JBGSKB010000655.1:0-8020 GCA_041741395.1 Melioribacteraceae bacterium | reverse complement strand
TATCAATATTTTTCAATTCATCAGGTAAAGAATTAACTGCCCATTCAACTTCTTTTTTATTTTTCACATCAAGTTTAATAGCAAAAACTTCAACTTTAAAATTCTCTCTAATTTCATCTGCAACTTTTTCTATTATATTTGCCCTTCTTGCAGAAATAATTAATTTTGCACCTTGTTCGGCAAATGCAAATGCGCAAGCCCTTCCAATTCCCGAAGAAGCTCCGGTAATGAATACAATTTTCCCTTCTAATTTTTTCATATCAAAAACCTTATAAAATTATAACAATAAAATACTTATCATTATAATAACTATTTATTACAAAAATGATAAGAAGATTTTTCCATTCTTTTCAAATTTTCTAATTTATATTTCAAATTACAAATAAAGTACATGGTACAAATATTGAAATTACTATTAAAATTAAATTATAGGAGATTCACATCTTGAAAAAATTATTTTCAATAATATTTTTTCTTCTTACAACTACACTTGTTTTTTCTCAGACCTACAAAGATTCAAATGCCAATATTGAAGATAGAATTAATGATCTGATTGGAAGAATGACTTTAGAAGAAAAAATTGGACAAATGCAGCAGAATACTTTATTCGAATTTAATGATGAAATTCTTGATGATACACGAAAAGGAAATGCGGGATCATTTTTAAATTCCGGTGGAATTGCCGAAAGAACAAAACTTCAAAAAGCTGCAATGGAATCACGTTTAGGAATTCCATTGATTTTTGGAAGAGATGTAATTCACGGATTTAAAACAATGCTTCCAATTCCATTAGGACAAGCTGCATCTTGGAATCCGGAACTTGTTGAAAAAGGTGCAAAAATGGCTGCACGTGAAGCTGCGGAAGATTTTATTCATTGGACATTTGCACCAATGCTTGATATTTCCCGCGATCCTCGCTGGGGAAGAATTGCAGAATCTTGCGGCGAAGATCCTTTGCTGGCAAGTCGAATTGGCGTTGCAATGGTTAAAGGTTTTCAAGGAAATGATATAAGTAATCCAAACTCAATTGCAGCTTGCGCAAAACATTATGTTGGTTATGGTGCTGCTGAAGGAGGAAAAGATTATAACACAACTTTAATTCCCGAAAGAGAATTGCGGGATATTTATCTTAGACCTTTTAACGCGGTTGTAAATAACGGAATTGCAACTGTGATGAGTGCTTTCAATGATTTGAATGGGGTTCCAACTTCCGGAAATAGTTTTACATTAAAAACTGTATTGAGAGATGAATGGAAGTTTGACGGATTTGTTGTTAGCGATTGGGGCTCAATTGATGAATTAATTCCACACGGATTTGCAAAAGACGGCTCGGAAGCTGCTTTGAAAGCCGCAAACGCCGGTGTAAATATGGAAATGGTTTCTAAAAATTATATTTCAAATTTGAAAAATCATGTAAAATCCGGTGCAGTTGATGAAAAATGGATTGATGAAATGGTTAAAGGAATTTTACGTATCAAATTTGAAATGGGACTTTTTGAACAACCGTTTATTAAAGTAACTGAAAATCTTACAACTTTGAGCGATCAAAATAAAGAAATTGCAAAACAAATTAGCACGGAAAGTATTGTACTTCTTCAAAATGAAAATAACTTTTTACCTTTAGATAAAAATAAAATTAAAAAACTTGCAATAATCGGACCTTTAGCAGATGCTCCTTGGGATCAATTAGGATGCTGGACGGTTGATGGAAAACCGGAAAATACAATTACTCCGCTTGCTGCAATTAAAAATGAATATGGAAATTCCATTGAAATTAATTACTGCAAAGGATTAGAAAATGCGCGAAGCAGTTCATCAGAGCATTTTGCAAAATCTGTTGAAATGGTGAATAAATCAGATGTAGCACTTTTATTTTTGGGCGAAGATCAAATGCTTTCCGGTGAAACTCATTCCCGTGCTTTTATTGATTTGCCCGGTATTCAAGAGGAATTAGTAAAAGAATTAGCAAAAACCGGTAAACCTTTGGTTTTAGTTATCATGGCTGGAAGATCATTAACATTTGGAGAATTAACCGGTGATGTAAAATCAATTCTCTATGCTTGGCATCCCGGAACAATGGGCGGACCAGCTTTATCAGATATTATTTTCGGAAAAATTTCGCCATCGGGAAAATTGCCCGTAACTTTGCCAAGAACTGTTGGACAAATTCCGCTTTATTATAATTTCAAAAATACCGGAAGACCTCCGGCACCAAATCAATTAGGAAGAGTTTTAGGAACTCCTGAAAATCCGGAAGGTTATGCAAGTTATTATTTGGATGTTGATTTTACTCCGGCTTATTATTTTGGTTACGGAATGAGTTACACAAATTTTGAATATTCCGATTTAAAACTTTCTTCGGATAAAATTGGTATGAATGAAAAATTGGAAATTTCAGTAAATGTGAAAAATTCGGGAAATGTTGAAGCTAAAGAAACTGTGCAACTTTATACAAGAGATTTATTTGGAAGTGTTACACGACCGGTAAAAGAACTGAAAGGTTTTGAAAAAATTTTCTTAAAACCGGGTGAACTTAAAAATATTAAATTCACAATTTCTGCCGAAGATTTGAAATTCCATGATATAAATATGAATTACACTGCAGAACCTGGAGATTTTGATTTGTTTGTTGGCAGTTCTGCAAATAATAATGATTTATTGAAAGCTAAATTTACAATTCAATAAAACTTCAATATACTTTTCTCTATAAACCTCCGAGGTTTCGTAACAGAATGGGTTCTCAAACCTCGGAGGTTTTAGGTTTCGATGTTTTTATCGGAATACCGGAATCTAAAAAAGATTGCTTCGTAAAAACACGCATAATTACGATGAATTTAGTTTTTTTCGTTTTTCATCAATAAGTTTTTGTGTTTCAACTTTTTTACGTTTGCCTTTTCATCTTTCCCTTTTTCTGTTGTTCAAATCACAATTAACAACAAATTAACTTTAAAATATTGCTTAATAAGACAATAAGTATTAAATTTATTAAAAAATAATACTATTTATCCTTTTGGGAGCAACACACCATGAAAAATGTAAAATTATCTTTACTTCTCATCACATTAATAATCTTTTGCTTCTCATCAAACATCGCACAACAAGATGGCAGCAAACAGATTGATGATAAATCTCAAAAAGTCAATAATTCCAATGAAACACAAGCCGTTAATGATAAAGTTACTTTCAAAGACGGCTCAACAACACTTCTTGAAATTAACAGTGAAGGATCGGCAGGTTCTATTATTCTTCCAAGTGTTGGAAGTCCTTTATCCGGTAATAAACTCTACAATAACGGTGGTAATTTATTTTGGGGAAATAACCCACTTGGTTTAGCCGGCGGCGGTGTTTCTGCAATTGACGATTTATCTGATGCTAAAACTAATGAAACAAGTATCTACCTGGGTTCTAATGCTGGATTTGGTTTAACATCCGGAATAAACAACACTGCGGTAGGTATCAATGCTCTTAAAACAAATAGCTCTGGAAGCAGTAATAATGCAATAGGTATAGCTGCATTAAGTTTAAATACAATTGGAGGCGGCAACGAGGCAATAGGAAATTCAGCATTGTATAACAATACAGAAGGATCTGGGAATATTGGTGTTGGTAATTCCGCAAATTATTATAATCAAACTGGGATTAATAATACAATAATTGGGTATAGAGCCGGATTTGGTACGGCAATGCACAACAAAAGCGGAAATGTTTTTATAGGATATAATGCCGGTTATTATGAACATGGAAGTAATAAACTATATATAGAAAATTCGGATATAGCTACTCCACTCATTTATGGTGAGTTTGATTTGAATAAAGTAGAGATAAATGGTTTGTTCAATGTAAAAGGATCTGAATTGTTAATGCAATTAGTGTCCTCAGGTGAGAATGGATATCTCACAATCAACAATAATACTGGTAGTGGATCACAATATCTTGGTTATTTTGGCGCATTTAATGGAACTACTGATTTAGATATTGGGACAAGTGGTGTCGGCAATAACTTAAATTTAGTTACACAAGCAACACCCAGATTTATTATTGGTAATGATGGCAGAGCCGGACTTGGAGCTTTGGAAGGAATTGCAAGTTTAAATGTGAAAGGTTTATTCGGAGACTTAATTGCTTTAAGAGTTGCGGATCCTAGTTCAATCGCCAGGTTTCAAGTTTCGAATGATGGACATGTTGGAATTAATCAATGGTATTCTAATTCCACATTTAACATTAGAGGTGTTTCGGGTGATAATAATGCATTCAATGTTGAGAATCCAAGTGGTGCCTCAAGATTTTCAGTTACAAATGATGGACATGTTGGGATTAATCAGATGTGGGGTAATGTAGCAATGAATGTTAGAGGGATTTCCGGAGATCTAACATTTTTTACTGTAGAAGATCCTACAGGTAATATTATTTTTGACATTTATAGTAATGGTAATGCACAATTTTACAATAATCTTACTGTAAGTGGAACGTTATCCAAAGGTGGCGGTTCTTTCAAAATTGATCATCCTTTAGATCCAACAAATAAAAATCTTTACCACTCTTTTGTTGAGAGCCCGGATATGATGAATGTTTACAACGGAAACGTTATTCTTGATGGAAACGGAGAAGCAATTGTAACAATGGCGGATTGGTTTGAAGCACTTAATAAAGATTTTAGATATCAGCTTACACCAATAGGTGCTCCAGGTCCAAATTTATATATAGCAGAAAAAATAAGTGGCAATCAATTTAGAATTGCTGGCGGTAGTGCCGGGATGGAAGTAAGCTGGCAAGTAACGGGAGTTAGACAAGACACTTTTGCAAATGAAAATAGAATTCCGGTTGAAGAATTGAAAGTACCTGAAGAAAGAGGAAAATATTTACACCCTACTGCTTTTGGACAGCCTAAATCAGCTGGAATTAGTTATGGAAATAGATTAAGTCGAGAAGTAAAGTAAAAAGTAAAACAGAATTCAGAATTAAGCTTGCCCGCCGTGGTGGGAATGAAGAATTAAGAATGAAAAATGAAGAATTAAAAAGCGAAAAATAGATTCTATATAATTTCCCAGTTATGACAATTGTATTGGAAATTTCCGGAATGACAGAGAGAGTAAATGTTTGTAAGTTATGGATTTTTTTACGTTTCACATTTATACGTTTTTACATCTCAACGGTTTTCAAAAATGAGTTTGTGAAAATCTTTTGTGTTAGAAACCTCCGAGGTTTTTAAAAACCTCGGGGGTTTTAGGGTTTCGATGTTTTTTTTATCGGAATACCGGAATCTAAAAATAGATTGCTTCGTAAAAACACGCGTAATGACCAATTGATTATTGCATGCTCAACTCTTTAAATAAAAGATTTTATTTCTGGTCATCTTGAAGGAGCAATGATAATATTATAACCTCCGCGACTGAAAGATCTCATTACATATTAAGTTCAGAGATCTCTCATAAAAAACATTCGAGATGACAAATGTTAGTTGCAAAAATCTTTGCGTGTTAGAAATTTCCGGAATGACAAAAATGAGTTCGCAAAAATTTTTGCGAGTTAGGAACTTCAGAGGTTACTGTATCTTATTTAGATTTTTAATCTTGGAGGGTAATTTATTCAAATTTCCCCGCGAAAAGCTTTTGCTACAACTTCCGATTTTGAATTAACATGCAGTTTTTTGTAAATATTTTTACAATGGAATTTGATTGTATCTACAGAATTACCAAGATTTGCTGCAATCATTTTATAACTTTGTCCATCCACAATGTATGATACAATTTCTTTTTCTCTTGGGGTAAGGTTAGATTTATTATCATTACTTTTTTTCGTATCAAAAAATTGAATTACTTTTCTAGCAATTGATGGAGACATTGGAGCTCCGTAATTGGCAGCTTCAAGTATTGCTTTTTTTATGTCTGCTAATGGAGTATTTTTAAGAAGATAGCCGGAAGCTCCGCATTTTAATGCTTCAAAAATTTTCCCGGGTTCTTCTTGGATTGTGAACATTATTATTTCAGTATTTGGAAGTTTTCCTTTAATAATTTCTATTGCACTCAATCCGGAAATACCCGGTAATCCTATATCTAAAAGTAATACATTAGGTAAAATTTCTTTGGGAAATTCTGATAAGTATTCCTCAACAGATGAAGATGCGCTTGTTAAAAGTATATCCGGTTGCATCCTTAAAAATTCACATAAGGGATTTCTTATATCTGCAATGTCTTCTATTAAATCGACTGAAATCATAGTTAAATATAATTTGAAATATTGCGAATGTAAACTACACAAAGTTGTGGGTGAAATTTTTATATAATTATTTTTATACTAAAACCATTATAATTCAAAAACTCAATCTTTGCTTTTATAGCTTCAGCCCGCATTTTCATATTTTTCAATCCATTACCTTTTTTAACGGAATCCATATCAAATCCATTTCCGTTATCTGAAATTTTCATCATTAATAAATTATTTGAATCATCAAATTCAACTTCCAATAAATTACAATTTGAATATTTCACCGCGTTGTTTATTGCTTCTTTTGCAATCATCATTAAATTTTGACGAACATCAATCTTTAATAAATTTTGCTTTTTAGTTACATTATTTACAAACTTTAATTCAATATTTTTTTCTTTCACAAAATTTGATGCAAAGCTAAAAACTCTATCAATAAAACTTTCTAGATTATCATTTCTTGCATCAATTGACCAAACAATATCACTCATTATTCCAATCACTTCACTACATTTGGATCTTATGAATGAACTTTTTTCTTTGATAACATTTGTGTCTTTCTGATAACCAAGAAGATCAACATTCATAGAAATTTGAGTAAGCAAAGAACCAACATCATCATGTAGATCACTTGCAATTTTAGTTCGTAATCTTTCTAATTTTAATAAGTAGTTTAGTCTATATTGAAAAGCCAGCCAAAGTAAACTGCCAATAATTGAAATAATAAGAAGTCTAAACCACCAGGTTTCCCACCAAGCTGGCATTATTGTAAACGCAAATTGAACAGGTTTGCTCCAATATCCCCATTCGTTCATAGCTTTAACTTGGAATAAATAATTACCTTTATCTAAATGAGTGTATTGAACGGAATAATTATTGCTTAAAACCCAATCTTTATCAACTCCGGATAAATAATAACTATACTTAATCTTTTGCGGAGCGGAAAAATTAATTCCGGTATATATAAATTTAAGGTAGTTCTGGTCATAAGATAGATTTGAGTTTTTTGCAAAATCATTTAAATTTTTAGGAACATTGAAAATTTCAAAACCGGTTAAATAAATTTTGGGAGAAGTTTTATTTTCTTTATCATTCTCCGGATTATACTTCGTAATTCCACTTTGAGTAGCAACCCATAAATTACCGGCAAAATCTATATACGATCCTTCATTAAGACAATTATCATTTATCAATCCTTCTTGATTTGTAATACTCCTTATCCTCAGCGAATCGTTAAGATTATAAATAATATTTAAACCTTTAAATGTTGATACAAAAATTCTACCGTTTTTATCTTCGTTTATATCTGCAATTGCATTGCTAATTAAACCGTTATTTACATTAATTGATTTAGTTATTTTTTTATTTTCTAAAATATTTAAACCATTTTGTGTTCCGATTAAAACAGTTCCACTGTTAGTTTGGTACAAACAATTAATTCTATTTGAACTTAAGTTGTCTTCGGTTGTTATTTGAGAATAATTTCCATTTTGCAGAATAAATAATCCTTTATCAAAACTTCCGAATATTATTCCGTTATTTTCAGTTGCGAGAATTGATAAAATATAAATACTTTCAAGTTGATCGAAATATTTTAGTTTCTCAACTTTATTATTCTTAATTGAATAAACACCTTGCTGAGTACCGATAAATAGTTCACCATCTTTAGCCTCAGCAATTGTAAATATATCAGCATTCAACAAATCCGGATTTTGTATAAATGGTTTAATTGATTGATTAGTAAAAATTTTTAATCCGTTTTTAGTTCCAAGTATAATTTTTCCATTATTTCTTTTGAAGACCAAAGAAATAATAT
>JBGSKB010000654.1:0-7589 GCA_041741395.1 Melioribacteraceae bacterium | reverse complement strand
AATTGCTGATGATTTATTAGATAACGGAATTGTTGTTGAACCGGATAGAGAAATAATTGCTTTAATAGCTTATCTGCAAAGATTAGGCACAGATATTAAAGCTGAGGTTGCACAAAATAAATAGGTGAAAAAATGAAATTTTCTAATTACTTAAGCTCAATAGAAAATGTGGGAATTTATCCGGTAATAACTTTGATACTTTTCGTAGGCGTTTTTATTGGTGCTGTTATTTGGATCTTTACAAGAGACAAAGAATATATATCAGAATTAGAAAAGATTCCTTTAGACAATGATAATTTTTTAAATAATAAAGAGAATAAAAATGAAATTGATTAAAAAATCTAAAACAATAGCTGTGCTATTTTTGTTATTCATTTTAAGCTCACCTGTTATTGCTCAAACTGCAACCGATACAGGAAGTGAGCTTGGATCAATAATCAAAATAATGGTGGCGGTTACTGCCTTTTTGGTGGCAATAATTATGTGGCTTATCTTGGTTTACTCAGAAAAAGGAGAAGCGGCAGAAAAATCCGGATTCAAAAAACTTATGCATCTTTTAAACCAAAGACCAAGTATTAACGATGAACAAAAACTTCTTTTAGATCATGATTTTGATGGGATTAAAGAATTAAATAATAAAATCCCACCGTGGTTTATGGCAATATTTTACGGATCAATAATCTGGGCAACAATTTACATGGTTGATTATCATATTTTAGGATCCGGTAATGTTCAAGAAGATGAATTTACTGCTGAAGTTGAAGTTGCTTCATTGGAAAGAGAAATATTGAATAAATCCGGAAAACTTCTCAATGAAGAAAATGTAACAGTTTCAAATGACGCTGCAGCTTTAGCAAACGGGAAAAATATATTTATAAAGAATTGTGCAGCATGTCATGGTCAAAATGGTGAAGGTTTAGTTGGTCCAAACTTTACTGATGACTATTGGATTCATGGTAATAAAATTAATGATCTTTTTAAAACTATTAAATATGGAGTTCCGGCTAAGGGAATGATAAGTTGGCAAACTCAGCTTGATCCAAACCAAATGCAGGAAGTTGCAAGCTACATTTTAACTTTGAGAGGATCAAATCCAGCAAAACCAAAAGCACCAGAAGGAACTATTTATACTTATTGAAATATTTTACCATTTGTCTTATTTATAACCCTGGCGAACAAAATTTAGTTTGCCGGGGTTTTTTATTCCACTAAAATATTTTGTAAGTTTTCTATTGTAAAAATATTTTATACTCTAAAAAACTTTATCAATATGAACACATCAAATCAAACCCCCGACAAAGAAGAATTCAGAAATCATTTAGCAACAGTTACAGAAGAAGGAAAAAGAATTTGGGTTTATCCCAAGAAACCATCTGGTAAATTTCATAGGTACAGAGTTATTGTTGCAATTTTACTTTTAGCAATTTTGTTTTTAGTTCCACTAATAAAAGTTAATGGACACCCATTAATGCTTCTTGATATTTTAGGAAGAAAATTTATTTTATTCGGAATTGCTTTTGGTCCACATGATTTTCATTTATTTGTACTAACAATAATTGGACTAATCATATCTGTATTTTTATTTACCGTTGTTTATGGAAGAATTTTCTGCGGATGGATGTGCCCGCAAACAATTTTTATGGAAATGGTTTTCAGAAAAGTAGAATATTTAATTGAAGGAGATGCAAATAAACAAAGAGCTCTTAACAAACAACCATGGAATGGTGAAAAACTTTTTAAGAAGACTTTAAAACAAGTAATATTTTTTGTGTTGGCTTTTTTAATTGCTAATGCTTTGCTCGCATGGATTATCGGTGCTGATGCATTATTTGAATTGGCAAGTAAACCAATACCAGATGTAATGGGCAGATTTATTGCAATGATATTGTTTACTGGTGTAACTTATTTTATGGGGGCATATTTTAGAGAACAAGTATGCACAATGATTTGTCCTTATGGAAGACTTCAAGGAGTAATGCTTGACCCTAATTCTATTGTAATCCATTATGATTATGTACGTGGTGAACCAAGAGGCAAAATTAAAAAAGGTGAAGAACAAAACTTAGGTGATTGCATTGACTGCCATCTTTGTGTTGATGTTTGTCCAACCGGAATTGATATAAGAAACGGCACACAATTAGAATGCGTAAACTGTACTGCCTGCATTGATGCTTGTGATGAAATTATGACAAAAGTTAAACGTCCAACTGGACTTATTCGTTACGCATCAAAAAATGAAATTGAAACCGGTATTAGAAAAATTTTAACACCAAAAGCAATTGGCTATACAATTGTTTTAGCCTTACTTTTTACAATCATTGCTTTCCTTTTATCAACAAGATCTGATTTTGAATTATCAATTGTTAGAACTGCCGGACTAATGGCCCAAGAACAACCAGGAGAAAAATTAAGTAATTTATATGATGTAAAAATTATTAACAAAACTTTTAATACTATTCCTGCTACATTAGAATTAAACAATATAGAAGGTGAAGTAAAATTGCTAACTGGTGATTTAATAATTCAACCGCAAGGAATTTCTGAAGGTAAATTTTTTGTATTTATTCCGCAAAAAAATATTAAAACACTAAATACGCCTATACAGATTGCTGTAAAAGCAGATGGGAAAATAATTGATATTATCAAAACCTCATTCTTAGGCAAAGTTAGCGGTAAAAGAATTCAGCATGAAAAACACGATGATGAAAAAGAAGAATCCAAAAGTGAACATGATTAGAAAGGATTTTATAAAATGAAAATTAGCTGGGGTGTGGGAATTACAATTTCAATTATTGTTTTTATGCTAATTTCCTTTTGGTTCGTTTATTTTGCATTTAATCAAGATGTTAATTTAGTTAAAGATGATTATTATGAAGCCGAAGTTCAATACGATGAGACAATGGAAAAGGTTAAAAGAACAAATCAGTTGACAGAAAACTTAAAAGTAACTGTTAATAACAATTCTATTGAACTTCGATTTCCTCGAAATTTTAATTATGGGAATATCAGCGGCAACATTTTTTTATTTAGACCATCTGAACGAAATAAAGATTTTACAGTTCCAATTCAAATTGATTCAAACTATTTTCAAACAATTTCAACAAATAATTTACTTCCGGGAATGTGGAAAGTTAAAGTCGATTGGAAAGCTGATTCGGTTTCATTCCAAAATAATGAAATAATTATGGTTCAATAGTCTAATAAATTTTTGAAATCAAAAAAATAATTTTTAAATATCAATTCAATCCGCAAACAATTAATTCTTTCTGTAACCAAATTACTTTTAAGCAATAATTTATTAATTTTGCATCATATTCATCTGTTTTAAATGGAGGAAAAATGAAAAAATTTATTTTAATCATTTTAATGTTTTCAAGTTTCTTAATAGCTCAAGAAATTGAATTTAATAAAAATGCTGAAACACCAAATGCTGTTATCTTGCAGCAAGGTGATGCTAAAGATTGGTGTTTGGTTTGCGGTATGAATTTGAAAATGTTTTACAAAACGAATCATGCGGTAGAACTTTATGATGGAAAAATAAAACAATATTGTTCAATTCATTGCCTTTGTTCAGATAAAACAAATCACAAAAATCAGATTAAAAATATTTTTGTGGTTGATGTTAAATCAGAAAAAATGATAAATGTAAATGATGCCTTTTTCGTTGTTGGAAGCGACGTACCCGGCACAATGTCTTCGGTTAGTAAAATTGCTTTTTCATCTAAAACTGACGCTGAAGAATTCAGTAAAAAATATAACGGAAAAAATATTTGGGATTTTAAAACAGTTTTGAAATCAGTAGAAGAACAACTTGAAAATGAAAAAGTCATGTTGGTGAAAAAGAAAGAATTAAAAGTTTACCCAAAGGGAGAAAATTTATTTAATGAACTTTGCGATAAGAATATTAATATTAAAACTTTTTCAAATATTGCTGAATTGAAAGCAAATATTAAAGCAAAAAATCTTTGCAAAGAAATTGATGAACAAAAACTTCAGATGATTGCACTTTATTTGTGGGATGTAAAATCAAAAGAAAAATCTGAAAAAACTGAAAACCAAAATATTGTTGTTCCGGAAAATGCAAAATGTCCGGTTTGCGGAATGTTCGTTTACAAATATCCCAAATGGGCAGCAGTTATAGAAACAAAAGACTCAAAATTATATTTTGATGGTGTAAAAGATTTAATGAAATATTATTTTGAACCAGAAAAATGGGACTCGAAAGAAAAAATAAAATTAGATAAAATTTCCGTAACTGATTATTATTTACAAATTAAAATTGATGGGCGAAAAGCAGTTTACGTAATTAATAGTGACGTTCTCGGTCCAATGGGCAATGAACTAATTCCCTTTTCTGATGAAAATAATGCTAAAGAATTTTTAAAAGATCATGGTGGAAAATTAATTTCAAAATTTGATGAAATATCAAAAGATTTAGTTTATAAGTTAGATGAATAAATCAACAAGCAAACTATTAATTGCATTTTTTTTTGTTATAGTTTTTTCAACTTTTGAAATTATCTATTACAGTATTTACTCTGACAAAAATAATTTGATAATTGAGAAAAAAAGAAAAGCTGTTTCCTTAGTAAAACTTCCAGATTTAACTTTAACCACAGAAACAATTTGGATTAGACACAGATCAATTGCAAATATTTTTTCAATTTTTCCGGAAGACGGCACTTTACTTGATTATTATCCGTCTTCATTTGTTTATAATATTCATTCTAATAATAATCAGAATGAACTCGGAAAAGTAAGATGAATATTAAACTTCTTGAGTTTACTCTAAAATCTTTGCAGCGTCATTTTGTAAAAAAAGTTTCTGTGATTTTTGCTTTTTCACTTCTAGTTTTTTTGCTCGTTTCAGTATTCACAATTTCTTCATCAATAAAAAAAGAGTTGGAAATAACCGTTGATTCATTACCAGATTTAGTTATTCAAAAAATGAGCGGTGGAAGACAAACATTAATTCCATCTGAAAGAGTTTACAAAATTGCAAATGTAACCGGAGTTTCAAATGTTCAAGAAAGAATTTGGGGCTACTATTATTTCGTGAATGAAAATGTAAATTTTACAGTTGTTGGTATTGACTTTGATATAATTTCCTACAAAAATAATTATAATGATATTATTAGTTTTTATTCCGATAAAATTGATACAATTTCAACTCCATTTATAATTGTTGGACAAGGAGTTTTAAATCTTCTCGAAAATAATTTTTACAAGAATTATTACACATTCACAAAATCCTCCGGTGGAAAATTAGAGACAAAAATTCTTGGTGCATTTACAAGTGAATCAAACTTAGAAACAAATGATGTAATTTTAATGCCTCAAAATTATGTTAGAGAAATTTTTGATATTTCTGAAAATTTGGCAAATGATATAATTGTTCAAGTTCCCAATCCAAATGAAATTGAAATTGTAAAACGAAAACTGCAAAATATGTTTCCAGATTGTAGAATTGTAAGTAGAACCGATATTGAAGCTTCATATCAAAATATTTTTGATTACAAAAGCGGAATATTTTTAGCGCTTCTCATTTCCGCATTTATTTCATTTTTTATTTTAATTTATGATAAAGCAAGCGGATTGAGCAAAGAAGATCAAAAGGAAATTGGAATTCTTAAAGCTCTTGGCTGGCTGACAGAAAATATTATGCAAATGAAATTTATTGAAGGAATTTTTATTTCACTCTTTTCTTTTTTTCTTGGAACCGGTTTTGCACTTTTTTATGTTTTCAATTTACAAGCACCTATTCTTAGAGATTTATTTACCGGAGCGAGTCAACTTAAACCACCATTTGAATTGATTCCATTTGTTGATTTTAATATTCTCTTTCTAATTTTTATTCTAATTGTACCAATTTATATTTTAGCTACAATAATTCCTTCTTGGAGAGCCTCAATCATTGATGCCGATGAGGTAATGCGTTGATTGAATTGAAAAGTATAAATAAAATTTACAATAGTGGTAAAGCTGATGAACATCATGTTCTGAAAAACATTTCTTTTAAAGTTGGTAACAATAATTTTACAATTTTGCGCGGACCAAGCGGAAGCGGCAAAAGTACAATATTATCAATAGTTGGCGGTTTAATTAAACCAACTAGTGGCGAAGTATTCGTTGATCAAAAATCAATTGCAAAATTACCGGAAAAATTTTCTGCATTAATACGTCAAGAAAAAATTGGATTTATATTTCAAAAATTTAATCTCATTTCAGATCTAAGCTCATTTGATAATATTGTAATTCCACTAATTCCGAGCAAAATACATAAATCAGAAATTGGAAAAAGAGCCGAAGAAATATTGAAAGATTTTTCAATTTTTGATAAAAAAAATATATTGGTAAAATATTTATCGGGAGGTGAACAGCAAAGAGTTGCAATTGCGCGGGCATTAATAAACAATCCAAAAATAATTTTAGCTGATGAACCAACTACAAATCTTGATGAAAAACTTTCACAGAATTTTATTGATATAATTAGGAAATTAAGAGAAAAAGGTATTACAATTCTTTTAGCAAGTCATGATCCTTTATTTTACAATTTAGATTTTGTTGATGATATTATCGATATTCATTTGGGCGAAATTAGATGAGTATTTTATTAGCTCCGGAAGTAATTGTTTTATTTATTGAAGATTTTCTACTATTAGTTTTTAACACAATTGCGGCAGTTATTGCTTACAAAATTTGTAAGAATTTCAATTTAAATGAATCATCCCAAAGTCAGTATAATTTAGAAAAGCAAAGTTATCTTGCCTCCTATATAATTAAATTTTCATTATATCTGAAAATCATTTCAATAATATTTTTCATTTATACTTTAGATAAATTATCGTTAATAATTCCCGGAGCAATGTGCGCAGTTGGCGTAACATCAGCATCTGGTTATGGATTTTATCTTTTGTTGATCAAAATTTTAAACATTTATTTATATGGTTTTTGGATTCTGATTAACAATCAAGATATGAAAAATGAAAATTATCCTTTTACTAAAAGTAAGTTTAAATATTTTTTATACATCTATGTTTTCTTTTTAGCAGAAGTAATTTTGCAGTACTTTTATTTCTTTGATATAAATCCGCAAGAAATTGTAAGCTGCTGCAGTACTGTATTTAATACTGAAACAATTTCGATGGTGGGACAAATTACAAATATTCCAAATTTTATTTCGGTACCAATATTCTATTGTTTATTTATTATTTCAATTTATACAAGTTTTAAAAAGAAGTTGGTACTAAATGGAATAATTAATTTTTTCTTTTTGGTGTTTTCATTAATTACACTTACAAGTTTTTTTGGTACTTACATTTATGAATTACCAACACACCATTGCCCTTTTTGTATTCTGCAAAAAGATTATAATTTTATTGGCTACTTTCTATATACTTTTTTAATTATCGGTACATTTTTTGGAATCGCGAATTCTGTGCTGAAACATTTTCTTAATCTTTCTTTAGATAGATTAAAAATTTCATTTGGATTCAATTTAATGTATGTAGCTGCGGTAACTTTTTATCCAATAAGATATTTTTTGATAAATGGAGTTTGGCTGTAAATTAAAAATAGGAAGTGTTTTC
>JBGSKB010000653.1:0-5808 GCA_041741395.1 Melioribacteraceae bacterium | reverse complement strand
TTCCTTTATTTTTAAAATTAGCGAATCAAGATCATTTTCTGTAAAAATTGAATTCCCCAAACCTTTTATAAATAAATTTCCGTTAATTGTCGAATCCGAAAAGTCAGAATCATCAGAAAGAAATTGAGTTTCAAACAAATGTTGATTTCCCATTAAATAAAGTGCACCGGCTGTTGTAAACAATTTTGTATTTGAAGCTGGAATCATTGGAACTGCGCTGTTTTTTTCAAAAATCAATTCACCAGTATTTGCATTAATTATACTTATCGCAATTTTTGTTGATGAAGGAATTCCCGAAAGAATTTGCTGAATTTTCTTAATTGATTGCCCATAAATAATTGCATTAAAGAAAAGGAAGATAAGAATATACAAAACTGTTTTTTTCATTTTTTTCAAAATTGTGTTCGGAAAATTAGCAAAATTCATAAAGAATATTTCGTTTTTACATAATTCTTGAACAAAAGTTCTTTAATTTGGAAATATATATTTATTTTTTCTTTTCAATTATGGAAATAAAGTGAAAAAAAATAATCTTCCAACTAAAGCCTACAGAAATATTGATTTTTTAACTTCGCAAGATGCAAGAATTATAAGAATACTATCGGAATTTTTAGAACCAAAATCGAGATTCAACAAATTAAATATTGTTGATACAATTGTTTTTTTTGGTTCGGCAAGATTAAAATCTGAAAAAGATGCGAAAAAGAATCTTAGAAATTTCTTGAAAAATTCATCTGAGAAAAGTAAAGATTATTCTAAAAATCTAAAAAAGTTAGAAAATTTAGTTAGAATGTCAAAATATTATGAAGATGCGGTTGAACTTTCTGAGCGATTAACAAAATGGTCAATGAATTTATCGACAAGCAAAAAAAGGTTTATTATTTGCAGCGGAGGCGGACCCGGAATTATGGAAGCCGCTAACAAAGGCGCAAAACTTGCCGGAGGTGAATCAATTGGTTTAAATATCAGCATTCCGTATGAGCAGTTTGTAAATAAATATGTTAAAAAAGAATTAGCGTTTGAATTTCATTACTTTTTTATGAGAAAATTCTGGTTTGCATATTTAGCAAAAGCATTAATTGTTTTTCCGGGCGGATTTGGAACGGTTGATGAGTTTATGGAAATTTTAACATTAATTCAAACCGGAAAAATAAAAAAAGATATGAAAGTTATTGTATATGATGAAAATTACTGGAAAAATATTATAAATTTTCAAGCATTTATTGATAACGGAATGATTGATGAAAATGATCTGAAATTATTTGATTTTTGTAATTCTGTTGATGAATCGTTTGAAAAAATTGTAAGTTATTTTCAAAAACATTATTTGAATAAATAAAAAAGTCCAGCTTTTGCTGGACTTTATCTTAATTCTGATTTTTCAAATTTTCTTTATAAGCACGTCTTTTAGCTTTAATTCTTTCCATTCGTTTTTCAATTGAAGGCTTTGTAAAAAAAGTTCTTTTTTTGAATTCTTTTAAAACACCGGATCGTTCATATTTTTTCTTAAATCTCTTTAATGCTCTATCGATGTTTTCATTCTCTGAAATATTAATTCCAACCAATTAATTTCACCTGCCTTCGTTTTTGGTTTGCTTTTTAAGTTATAAAAAAATGTGAATCGTAAAATAAACAGAAAATTAGTTTTTTCAAATAATATTAATCGAAATTTTTCTGACGTCGCTGACCATTCAGTGACGATAATAAATTTAAATTATGTCATCGAGTGGTCGATGACATCGATAAAGTAATTCGCACAAATTTGAAAAATATGTGATATAAGACTAAAATTGAAGAATATGTAGAATTATAAAAAAGATAAGATCTTTAGAAAAGATCGCATCTCTCAAAAGGAATTTTATTTAAAAATAATTCCATTTCCATAATTCTTAATTCCACTTTCCAAATTGTAAATAAATCCATTTATAACATTATAGACTAATTTCTCATTTTTCCAAATAGTAAAATTTGCATTTTTTTGATAACCGGGTTCCAAATCAATATCATTTTCATTAAGAATTAAATTCATAGGAAATTTTCTAAAATCTGAAACATTTGGAATATTTTTTAATTTAATAAAACCAACTCCATTTTTAATAAGTTCTGCAAAATTAAATTTTGCTAAATTAGAATCATTTGCAATAAAAATTTGTGATTTTTTAATTTCGCAACCGGAAAGATCAAACTCCTCATATCCGTAAAAAATTGATAAATCTCCCAAATCTTCAATTTTGCTAATAAAATAAGGATCAGAATTGTTTGAAATCATTTCTTCATTATTAATTCCAACATCAATTAAATAATCTTTTCCGTTTTTAGAAATTGTAAGATTCTTTAGTAAAACATCAAAAAGTAATTTATCATTAAACGGAATTGAGTGATATTTTTCCAAATCTGCATTTTTATAACTTTTTTGCGCAATTGAAAGTAATCCACTTAAAATTGCCACAAAATTTAATTTTCTTACAAATTGTTTTTCATTATCATTTTTCCATCCTCCGGATTCTATCAGAACGGCACTTGTTCCCCATTTTATAAAATTATCACCAAATGCCCTTGGCTCAAAATCATCACTATATTTTGCAATATGTCCCGGAATAATATTGTTAAGCGCGTCAGAAATATTTACAATTAATTTCATTGTGTTTGTTCTAACATCATTAATTTCCTTTTCATAATTATAAGTTGGAGCCAAAAAAGAAATTGTTGCAGATTTGTAACTTTTACCGGAAGTGTATCTTGTATTTTGGTCATGAAGGTTAAATGCAAATTTGGGGTTTAAACTATCTCGTAGGGTTTTTAAAATTTGCGATTCCGGAAATTGCAAACGAAGTGCATCTCTATTTAAATCAATATCCAAAGCATTTCTTCTTTGATATTTTTCTGCTCCATCCGGATTTAACATTGGAATGAAATAAATTTTTAAACTATCAAGAATTTCTTTTCTCAAATTCTTTAGATCATCATTCGAATTAAAAAAATTAAAAATATCAAACAAAGCCATTGTAGCTGTAGATTCATCGCCGTGCATTTGCGACCAAAGTAAAACATTTGTTTTTCCTTTTCCGATGGACAGCAAATAAATTTCTCTTCCTTCTAAAGACTTTCCGGCAACTTCTACTTTAAATTTTTTGTCTAATTTTAGTTTTTCAATTGATGATTTCAGATCACGATGAGTAAAATTTTTCTTATCAAATTCAGAAGATTTATATTTGATATAATTTTCGTAAATAGTTTGGGGAAAATTAGTTTGAGCCATATTGAATTCTATTGAAGTTAAAATAAATATTAAAATTATAAATATTTTCATCTGTTTCTTCCTCAAATTTAACAATTATAAAAATTCTTTAATAAGTAACGATTAATATATTGAACAATTTTTATTTAATTCATTGTAATTTTTCTATAAATTAGAAACTAACTATTTATTTGGTACATGGGAAGAGTAATTTCAATAACAACGCCTAAAGGCGGAGAAGGCAAAACAACAACTGCGGTTAATTTAGCAGTTGCATTAGCTCAAAGCGGAAAAAGGACTTTATTAATTGATTTAGATGCTTCGGGTCAGTGTGCACCAACATTAGGATTAAAATCTTCAAATATTACTGGTGACTTATACGATGTTTTAACTTTCAACAAAGCATTTAAAACTGTAATTCACAAAACATTTGAACATAATTTAGATTTTATTCCAATGCGTCAGCTTGATTATCAATCTGAAGTTAAACTTTCTAAAATTACTTCAGATGAACTTATTTTAAAAAGTATTTTAGATTCAGAAATATATTCATATAATTATATAATTTTTGATTGCCCGCCCTCATTAATTGGAACAACAACAAATATTTTAATGATTGCAGATTCTGTAATCATTCCGGTTAGGACTGCAAGATATTCTTTAAATGAAGTTGTAAGAGTAATGAAGCATATTGATTTGATTAAAGAAAAGTATAATTCAAAATTAAAAGTTGAAGGAATTTTACTTACAATGTACGAAGCAAATACAAGAGCTGGTTTTTACACAAAGAAAGTTTTATTGAAAGAATTTCCCAACTATTTATTTCAGTATGTAATTCCTAAAAATGTTGAAGTTTCAGAATCCACATTTCATAATTTGCCAATTATCGTTTTTAATCCAGAAGCAAAAGCCTCATTAGCTTATAGAAAATTAGCAGATGAATTGATAAGCAGAAATTCAGTTCAAATTATTTAAGCAGCAGTTGCAGTTTCCAAATTTGAATAAATATCAAAAATTTTATCAAGTTTTGTAATTTTAAAAATTGTTAATTGTCGTAAGTCTTTTACAACAATATCAACTTTTGGTTTATAATTTTTGTTAAAAGCAATAATTGTACTTAAAAATGTAGAGTCAATAAAAGTACAAATGCTTAAATCAAATATTAAATTGTTTTTAGAATTAACTAACAAGACTTTTATATAATTTTTAAATGATTCAGATTCATTTGCAGTAGCTCTTAATAAATTTATATGAACTATTGTTTTTTGATTTATTTCTGATTTTGTAAACATATTTTTTGAATTTGGTGAAATCCAAGATTGATTTAAAAATTCTTTTCTTTCGAATAAATTGGTTTCCATTTTGCTCTCCTTTTATATCTTTCCTAAAGATCTATAGCCAATTTATTGAATAAAAAGATACAAACTGTGATTCAAATCAAATTACTAGTTACAATATGTTTCGTAATGTTATAATTTTCTTGAACGCAGCGAATTAATGATTAATACATTAATCCAATGTTAATTGTTAAAGAAACTTGCTGAATGGATTTTTTAAATTTACCGTAATATTGTTCAATTCCTTCATCAAATAATTGGTGAAGGTAATATCGGATATTTATTCCGGTCAAATTATTTGTGTTTGTGCCAAAATTTGCTCCAAATCCAATATAACCGCCAATTCCATATTTTGCTTGAGCATATCCTAATGATTTAAAAAATTCCTTTTCGGCTGGTGAAGTAACAAACATTGTTGGACCAACGGCGATAGAAATGTATGGTCTTAAATTATCGGTGAGAGATTCATAAAACAATCTATATTGTATTCCAATATTTAATGGAAATAAAAACAATCTATTTTTTTTACCATAAATTGGCAGCGGATAACCAAAAATATCGTACCTTTCAATTTCTCTTTCGTGTTTTGATTCATAAATAGAAAAATCAGAAAATACAGTTAAAGTATTTGTATAATTGTGTCTGTAAAATCCGCCTAAACCAAATCCGCCTTCACCAATCATTAAATCAATTCCAAGCGCATTATCCGGAAAATTTATATTAGGTTTTTCTTCACCAAGTTGACCAATTTTTTGGGAAAAAACTGATAAAAAAGGTATTATAATTAGTAGTAAAAATAACTTTTTCATTTATTGCTCTTTATCATATTCACAAAATAAATAATTATATATAAAAATCAATACATTATTAATCAACAAATTTTAAAAAATCCAGGCAAATAATTACGGATAAAATATGGCATTAAATTTAGAAATTAAAATTAAACTCGAATCATTTCTTAAAATTTTAGAAATATTAAATAAAATTGAAATCGATGAGAAAGTCAAAATTCATCAAAAAGATATTTATTATAAAGTTAAAAATGGATTGTTAAAATTAAGAGCTTATAATAACAATTATGAATTGATAAAATATAATAGAAATGAACAAAATGGCGAACGCTGGAGTGAATATTCTGTGTTAAAATTAAGCAGAGAAAATGTAGAAAATTATTTTAATGATTTGTTTGATTTGGAAAATTCAAACCTTAAATCTCAAAAAGACGAGTTTATT
>JBGSKB010000652.1:0-2595 GCA_041741395.1 Melioribacteraceae bacterium | reverse complement strand
TTCCTTTATCATTATTTATTTACATTTTAAATTTTTATTATAGTATTATAAATTTTAAAACTTATTCTTTTCAATAATATTTAATAAAATGAAAATATCAATAATTTTTGGAACAAGACCTGAAGCAATTAAGCTTATCCCGGTTATTTTAGAATTAAAAAAAAATCCATCATTTGAGATTAATATTTGTGTTACCGCCCAGCATAGAGAAATGCTTGACCAAGTACTGGATATTTTTTCAGTTAAGCCTGATACAGATTTAAATTTAATGAAGCCGAATCAAACATTAAGCGGATTAACTGCCAATATTATAACTTCAATAGACGATTATTTCTCAAATTATAAACCCGACATTGTTTTAGTGCAAGGTGATACAACAACTGTTATGGCAGTCTCTTTAGTTGCTTTTTACCATAAAATAAAAGTCGGACATGTAGAAGCTGGATTAAGAACTCATAATAAATATTCACCTTTTCCAGAAGAAATTAATCGGGTGATTACTTCAAGAATTGCAGATTTGCATTTTGCACCAACAGAAATTTCTAAAAATAATTTATTAGCAGAAGGAATTTTAGAAGAAAATATTTTTATAACCGGTAATACGGTTATTGATGCGCTTTTCTTGGCTTCGGAAAAAGTTAGGGAATTGAAACCCAAAATTATTGGATTGGAAAATAAAAATCTTTCTAACTTAGAGCCTTATGTTTTAATAACCGGACATAGAAGAGAAAATTTTGGTGATGGATTTATAAATATTTGTGAATCTATCTATGACCTATCTAATAAGTATAATGATTATAATTTTATCTATCCAGTACATTTAAATCCGAATGTGCAAGATCCGGTAAACAAAATTCTTTCAAATAAGAAAAATATTTTTTTATTGCAGCCTCAAACATATCTTCCTTTTATTTCATTGATGATGAATTCAAAAATTATTTTAACTGATTCAGGCGGTGTTCAGGAAGAAGCACCAAGTCTTGGAAAACCGGTACTGGTTATGAGAGAAAATACCGAAAGACCGGAAGCAGTTACAGCCGGAACAGTTAAATTAGTCGGGACCGATAAGAATATAATTGTAAGAGAGGTGTCTAATCTTATTAACAGTAAAACAGAATATGAAAAAATGGCTAATGCCGTTAACCCTTATGGAGATGGACTTGCATCTGTTAGAATTTTAGAAATCCTTAAAAATTATAATAAATAATATTTTCTCGCATAATTTTTTGATTATTCAATTTTTGTTTATCAGTTTATTGTTCAAACTAATTGTTTGAAAAGACAATAATTATGTTTGTTAATATTATTAAATTTCCAATTAGTTAATTCTATTTAAGTAAAATCATCTTTTTGGTTTCGACATATTTTCCGGCTTTAAGTTGGTAATAATAAATTCCACTGGCTAATCCACTTCCATCAAAATTTACCTCATAAAATCCAGATTTTTTATTTTCGTTTACTAAGGTTTTAACTTCTCTTCCTAAAACATCATAAATAATCAGCAGTACAGACGGGATATATCCCGTCTCTACATTTGGAACGGAATATTTTATTGTGGTCGATGGATTAAACGGGTTTGGATAATTTTGAGATAAACTATATTCTAATGGAATTTGATCATCAATATTTAAACCTAATATAGGGTTGTGCCAATCAATTTCATTTGCCATTATAATGTTACAATTTTCTAGAAAAGGATTAACAGCAGTCCAAGTGTTATAAATATTTTCGTTTTTTAGTTTTAGATTAAAACTTCCGGAAGAAGAAGCTACTTTAAAATTGTTTCCAATTTGATTACCAGTGCTATCAAATCTTTGCGCATATAAATTATAATTTTGTAAAGGCTGATTTGTCTGATATAACCATTCTATTATAAAATTACCATTCCTTTCTACACCAATTTGGACAGATTGACCAACATAATTCGAGTTAACTTTTGTTGCTAATCCAATCTGAGTTCCTTCATAATTATATTTATTGAAATATATTTCACCCCAATAATCATTAGTCCATGTTATTATAAAATTTCCTTTATCATCTCCATCAATATCATATGAAAATGTAAATTTGTCATTATTATCAGTATTAACTAAAAAACTAGCATTTATTGGTATCATTTCCGGAGAAAAAATTTGCGCTAAAATTTCTTTGTTGTAAATACCTAACCATGACACAACAAAATAACCTTCAGAAGAAATAAAACTTTTCGGATAATCCAGATAGTCATTTTTAATATCTTCATAAATAATGAATACATCTTTTATGATATTTCCATTAATATCTATTACTTTACCCCAAATTTTTTTTCCATTTGTCCAAGTAATCAAAAAATTATTTTTATTTGGAAATACGTTTGAAAATGATTTGTATTGATCTGAAGAATCCTTATTAATCTTCATATTTAAACCAATTTTTTCTCCTGTCATTTTATATAATTGTGCATAAATACTTTTGTCTTTGGTAAATGTGAGAATGAAGTCACCGTTTTCCAGAGCAGCCATGCTTGGATAATAATAAACATATGATAAGGTATCTTTAGTAGATTTAATGCTGAAATTTGAATTCTTAAAACTACCGTTATTATTGAATTGTTGT
>JBGSKB010000651.1:0-3824 GCA_041741395.1 Melioribacteraceae bacterium | reverse complement strand
TTTCAGAGCTAATAGATCTTGATTTTCCATCATTCAATATGTAAAGATTTTTTAAACTGGAGCTTTGGCAAAATAAAATCGCGGAATTAAAAAGAATCATTAACCCAATTACAATATTTTTTAACATACAAACCTCAACAAATATTTTATAGTAATTTTGGTGATTTGATAATTATTATTCAATCAATTTATGAAATCTTCCAAGCCAGTAAGCTAATCTCCAATAAACTCCGTCACTTTCCGTAAGTCCGCCGTCCCCTTGAATTGCACGCCATGGATTATTATCCCAGCGTATAATTCCTCTTTCGCTTGGCGGAACAAGTTTATTTGTCTGCAAATCTTCCAAAATTGGAATTCTTGTTAATGTTAAATCTTCCCTTTTAGAATTATCAATTTTCCATCTTAGCAAATCAAGAGGATTATCTTGCAGTAGAAATATTGATCTATCTAAATGTAACTTGTTATTTGCGAAAATATTATATGTAAAATAGAAATATGGATTGTCATCATGCTTAAAAGCATTATACCAATTATCTAAACTTTTTTTGTAATATTCTAAAATTTGGGGATCAGATTCATACATAAACAATGCCGGATAAGCTAATGCAAGTAGTTCATCATCAATATATGTCCGCCATGAAGGTAAGGTTGTTTTTGCATTAACTACATTATTTTTATAATTATAATCATTCCACAATTTATAATACTCTTTTTGGTAGAATTCATTACCGGATACGTGATATGCAAGTTTTAAATAAGATAATATTTCAACTGAATTAATTCCTCGTTCGGTTGCCCAATCTGGTTTTTCATTTAAATATTCCGGAGCCCAAACTCCCCATTCCGTATGCTTGCCGTCAATATCATTAAATACATAACCGCCATCAATAATGTAATTTACAATTTTTGTAACATGATCTTTTACAATCTCCTTTTCTTTTTGGTCGGCCACTAAATCAAAATAATACAAATAACCATACATGTGTCCGGTTACTTCATCACTGCTTGTTCCTCTTTTCCATAGCCACTTTTTATCTTTTGATAAAACCCAATGCTGCTCTAATCTATTTAATCTGGGATCTTCAATAATTCTTTTCGACCATTCTCTATCATCTATTATTTCATTTGGATCAGCCATTTCTTTCCAATCTGAAGGGATTACAGTTCGTGCAAAAAATCCATTTGTTTCTGTAACTATCTGAAGAAATTTTAGTGCTTCAAATGCTTTTTTTGCATTTAGTTTTGCTACAGGATCTTTTGTTACAGCGTATCTCAAAGATTCCATTACTAAATACATACTTGTATATTGTCCGTCATTGTCATCATCTTTTGGTAACCAATTAGTAGTATCACCGGGGATTAAAAATCTACATTTTTCAACTAAGTATGGTTTTCTTACATGACGCTTTTCCATAACTTTCTTGTAGTATTTTTCTTTATCGGCAAGTGAAATCATTTTATTTTTAATTGCACTTACTCCATTTGCAGTTGCAATCCATGCATTCCCAATTGAATCAAAAGCAATATTTCTAACATTATCATCAATAAGCCATCTTTTACTATTTCTAATTGTCCAATTTTTTCCATCAAATCTAGAAATACCAAAATCAGTACCAATCCACATTTTACCATCTGGTGCTTTTTTAACGCAGCGAATCCATCCGTTTGGTATTCCATCTTTTGGAATATAGCTATTTATTCTTTTGTTATTTTCATAAACTGTAATTCCACCAAGTCCGCCAATCCATAATTTATTATCATCAGAATAGTCTAAACCAAAAATATTATCACTAACTAATTCATCTTCATTTTGAAAAAGCCGAATACCATTTTCCGTTTTATGATAAAGGCCTTTACCGGTAGCAATATAGAAACCATTTTCACTATCTTGAATTATATCTCTTACAAGTCGGGAACTAACTAATTCTTCACTTTCCCATTTTGAATTGGTTTTCTTCCAGATTTTTTCTGTTGTTACAGCAATTATGCTATTGTGAATTTTATTAACAACAGAAGTTGGTGAATTTATCTCTTGAATTTTATCTATACAAATTATATCTCCGCAATACAAACCATTCCAAGCAGCAATCCAAATTTTACCGTCATCATCAGAAAATAAATCATTTATTGGACCTTGATTATCTTTTGATAATTTCGGAATCCACTTTTTATTTGATTTATCTAAAACAAATAAACCCTCAAATGTGCCAACCCAAATATTATTTTGTTTATCTACAATTATTGTTTTAACATCATTTTGTGTTTCATTTTCAAGCAGAAAAGTTTCATGATATTCTTGCACATATAAAGTATCTTTTATTTGAGCTGATAAACTTCCAACAAAAATGAAAAACATTATTATTATTGAATATAATTTATGATTCATAATTCACTTAATTATTTATTATAAAAAAATTCTTTTACCAGATTTTGCACTTTCAAATATTTTATCAATCACAATCATATTATTTAACGAATCTACTAAAGTGATTGGTAAACTTTTATTTTTCAAAACTGCTTCATAAAAATGATCTATTTGTATTTCATATTGGTCACAAATATCAAATTCAATTTTTTGCTTAATATTATTTTTTGTCAAAAATATTTGTGAAATTTTATCCTTATGTGGATTAAAAGGTAATTCAAATTCAATCATTCCTTCTGTTCCAAATATCTTAACATTTTGATGTTCTTCCATTTGGATAGAACTAAAAAACTGTGACAAACCATTTTCATATTCCAGTATGCAAGTCGTTGAAATATCAATATTAAATTTTGAATGAAGTTCATTAGTTGCATAAATTGTTTTAGGAAGATTTCCAAATATGAAATTACTTAAAGATACTGGATAACATCCAATATCCATAAGGCTTCCGCCGCCGAATTCTTTTTTGTTTACAATACTGCTCGGATTATCATCAAAGAATGAAAATGATGATTGAATTAATTTTAATATTCCAATTTCACCACGTTGAATAATTTCTTTTGTTTTTATCCATTGCGGATGAAACCGATACATAAAAGCTTCCATAATTTTTAATTTTGGAAACCGTTTTGAAGTTGTAATTAATTCTTTTACTTCACTTGAATTAAGTCCAATCGGTTTTTCAACCAAAACATTTTTTCCATTTTCCAAAGATTTGATTGCATAAGAAATATGCAAATGATTTGGCAAAGGAATATAAATTGCATTTATTTCTTTATCGCTTAAAAGTTCTTCATAAGATCCATAATATTTTTGTATATCATATTCAATTGAAACTTTTTTTGCTTCATTTATATTTCTTGATGCGATTGCAGAAAGGTTCCCATACTTGCTATTTTTTATTGCGAGAATTATTTGATTCTTTGCAATTGTCGCAGTTCCTAATATTCCCCAATTTAATTTTGATTCCATAAAATATTTATTTTAGTACTATCATTTTTTTTGCTTGAGCATAACTTCCATATTTCAATTTATAAAAATAAATTCCGCTTGAAAGATTAAAACCATTAAATTTAATTTCATAATTCCCTGGTGACTGTTTTTGGTTTACAAGGGTTACAACCTCTTTACCTAAAATGTTGTACACGATTAATTTTACTGTTTGTAGTGACAACTCGCGAGTGGTCACAACTGGAATTGAATATTTAATTGTTGTTGTTGGATTAAACGGATTTGGATAATTTTGTTCTAATTCAAATTTTATTGGTGTAAAATTATTTTCGGAAACTTCTGTTAATTTTGAAAATGAAAATAGTTTTCCGCTTCCAGCATCTAATTCAATATCAAAATTTGTTACTCCAGAATTATTTACTTCATTGACAGAAATCCATTGATTAGT
>JBGSKB010000650.1:0-9359 GCA_041741395.1 Melioribacteraceae bacterium | reverse complement strand
TTCGAAGCGTGACCGTTACTTTTTCACCAAATATTTTTTTTAACCCGGAAATTGATATTTCAGGCTGAGACGAAATGGTTTGAAAAATCTCTATCTGTTTTTTACCTTTTAAAGTTTCATCAAGAATTCCATCAGCGTTATTATCAACAAAAACCGAGATTTTATAATCTACAATTCGGAACTTTTCTTTTATTGAGAACTGGTTAAAATGATTACTCTTAACTGAAGAAAAACTTTTAATCTCGTATGTAATATTGTTTTCAATATAAGAGAAAGTGGAGTTTCCCAAATCAATTTGATTTACCTTTCCTTGTTTTTCCAATGCTTCCAGACAGTAATCATAAATTGATTGAGCTTTAGAAATTGGCAGATCGCCATTAATAACCTCATCAATAATTCTATCTTGATTCAAATCTGTTGCAATAAAATTTGAACCAATAATTTGGTTACATGATTTGGGATTACTGGGACAATATGCAGATCTTAAGAGAAAATTTTCACCTTCGAAATTAAATTTAAATTCCGAAACACGCATTTCTGACGAACTCGCACAAGCAGAAATTAAGAAACTAATAAAGCAGAATAGAGAAATTGCAAAACTATTTGAATGAAATAACTGATTGATTTTTAATGTTTTCATTTTATCATCTCCTATTTTAAAATTTCATTCAGGAGAGAAGTATTTTGTTTTGTTTCTATGATATAATTTAACAGATTAAGAAAGAAAAGCAAGAGGTTTATGTCTTTTTTCAAATTAATTTTGAATTAAATTTTATTTAATGATTATTCAAGAATAATTGATTTTTCCGAAATTGTAAAAGCGCTAAAATAACCCAAAGCATTGTTGTTCCAATTAGTTTCCGGGTTTGCCGGAGCTGTTGAACCAAAGGGTCCACCGGAAGAATTTGCACGCGCATTGCGTAAAGTTTTAAAGTAAGAATGCGTTTCTTTATCGATAGAATTTAACTCTATGGAAATGACGTCACCGACTTGAAAATCTTCATCGTTAAAATTGAAAAAGAAAAAATCAATATAATTACCATTTGTCAATCTATCATCAAATAGAAAAATCCCATCAAGTTTTTCACTGTTTTTGTAAACCACGAATCTTGCATAATTTTCGATATTAGGATCATCTTGAAAAAAAACATGAAGCTCTAGAAATTTTTTATCCTTATTAAACGGGCGCGATTCAAGCAAATAATTAAGGCTATCAATTATAAGTGATTTTGGTGAAGTAGAAATTGCCAAATATTTTTTATCATTATAATTTACTTCAATCAAGTATTTATTTTCCGGAACAGCAAAAAGATTTGTATTAAAATATTTGCCGGGTGAAGTTTCAGTCAAAATATAATTTGTTGAATTATTTACGGTAATAATTATTTCTGCGCCGGAAATAGTTTTATAGTTTCCCGGGTTATAAAAATCGGTAGATTCAGTTATTGACACAAAATTTTTCTCTAATGAATTTGTAAGATTTGCCTCAATTACAATTGCCGGATTTGCAGAATTGAGATCAAGTTCAATTACTTCCTCGCAACCAAGAAAAATATTTATTGATAAAATAATTAGAAATATTTTTTTCATAATTAAAATCTAAAATTAAATGTTATTGATGGAACAATTGAAAATAAAGCTAATTTAATTGCTTGTGTTTTTGATGGATCTTCTTCATTTTCTTCGAATGTAATTCGATAGGCATTTTCTCTTGCATAAGCATTATAAAATGATAAAGATAAACTCATCTCGCCTTTGTCTGATCTATTAAAATAATAAGTTGCACCTAAATCCAAACGATGATAATCCGGCATTCTGTAACCATTTCGTTCTGTGTAAAGATTTATTGTTTGTCCGGCTATTTCATATTTTCCGCTTGGAAACGTTGCTGCCAATCCGGTATAATAAATCCAATTTGCAGAAAAAGACCAATTATCATTAAGGTTAAAAATTCCAATTAAAGAAAAATCATGGGTTCTGTCTTGTCTTGCCGGAAAACTTTTACCATCATTAATTTTTTCAAATTTTCGCTGGGTTGTTGATAAAGTATAACTTAACCAGCCGGTAAATTTTCCGACTTTCTTTTCGAAATAAAATTCCAAACCATAAGACCAGCCTCTGCCAAACACAAGTTGAGATTCAATAAATTCATTAAGGAAAATATCTGCACCATTTTTATATTCAATTAAGTTCTGCATATCCTTGTAATAAATTTCGATCGAGGATTCATATAGATTATTGTTAAAATTTCTGAAATAACCGAGAGAAAATAAATTTGAAACTTCAGGTTTAACTAAAGAAGTGCTCGGCTGCCAAATATCCAAAGGAGTTGAAGTTGAAGCTGTAGAAACAAGATGAATATTTTGTGTATTTTTCGCGTATCCTAATTTAACCGAACTTGTTTCATCCAATAAATAATTAGCTGAAAATCTTGGTTCAAGAAAATTATAGGATTTTATTAATTCTCCACTATCATAAAATTTTGTATTTGTTAAATTTCCCTCATCATCAAACGAATAAATCTTTCCGCTGCCAATTAAGTTGAATGAAGAAAATCTAGCGCCATAGTTTACTTTTAATAATTCATTTATTTTTAACTCATGACCGAAGTAAGCATTTCCTTCAATTGCATAATGGTTATCTATTTTCTTTGAATTAAAATTTGTTGTTCCCGAAACAGAAATTTCTCCCGGAAGAAAAGTATGATATATTCCATTTATTCCAAATTTAAAAGTACTATTTGTGTTATAGTAATATTGAAAATCTTGCTCAAAATTAATATCTCTAATTCCAGAACTTACAGTTGTTGATTGTTCCGAATCTTCAATGTTTATATCGTAATTGTAATCGCTGTAAATTAAAGTTGAATTAGAAAAAAGTTTTTCGCTAAAAATTTGATTCCATCTTAAAGTTGCTGTGGTGTTTCCCCAATCAAATCCAAACTCATCATTAAAGCTGAAAATATCTCTTCCGTTATAACCGGAAAGAAATATTCTATCCGATTCACCCAATCTATAATTTAATTTTCCGTTAAAATCATAAAAGTATAATGTGGAATTTTTTAATTGATCATCACCAAAAAGCGGGAAAAATAAATCGGCATAAGTTCTTCTTCCGGCAAAAATAAATGAACCTTCGTTTTCAGAAATTGGTCCCTCAAAAGTTAAGCGAGAAGAAATTAATCCAATTCCACCGTAAGCAGAATAATTTTTTGTACTTCCGTCTTTCATAGAAATATCTAAAACTGAACTTAATCTTCCGCCGTATTCCGGACCGCTGATTCCTTTAATAATTTTAGCATTTTTAATTGCATCGGAATTAAAGACGGAAAAAAATCCCATTAAATGAGAAGCATTATAAACCGGTGCTTCATCAAGAATAATTAAATTTTGATCAGCAGAACCGCCGCGAACGATGAATCCGCTATTTCCTTCGCCGGCAGAAGAAATTCCCGGAAGCAATTGAATTGTTTTTAAAATATCTTTTTCACCAAATATTACCGGAACTTTTTCAATTTCTTTTGGAACAATTTCCGAAGTTCCCATTTCTGTTGATTTTACATTCTGATCAGCTTTAGTATCGGTAACAATAACTTCATCTAAATTTAAAGTTTTGCCGATAAGATTTATATTTTGTTTGATGGAATTTTTCAGATCAATTAATTTTGTCTGTTTTTCATATCCAATAAAGCTGAATTCTACATTATATTTTCCGGAAGGAATTGAAACAGAGTAAAATCCATATTCGTTGGAAGCAGTTCCCACTCCTAATTCTTTAATAAAAATATTTGCGCCAATTAATGTTTCACCGGAATTTATATCAAAAATAAATCCGCTTAATGTTGAATTTTTATCTTGACCAAAATCAATTTCTGAAAAGAGAAGAATAATTAGAAATGAATAAATCAAATAATTCCGCAAATAAAATTCCTTTTTAGATTATATTTTTTTTTCTTTGAAACACACAAAACCAAAATAAGTTTCAAGGTTTACAAAAATATAAATTACGTTAAACTATTATGTTAAGTTTGGATTAAATTTTTCTAAAATAAATTACAAATGAATTTTCGGAGAGTTAATTCCAAAATTTTTGACTTGATATTTTTTTATTCGAATGAATATTTAAGTCCAATTTGATTTCTAATTTTATCCATCAATTCCATATTAGCTAAAGTTCGTTCATGAGTCATTTCGTCACTTTCTATTTTGCCCGATTTAATACAATTCATTGCTTCTTCAATTTGATATTCAAAGCCGCTTGCACGCAAAGGTTGTTCTTCGGTAATTTCCTTTTCACCTAAATAAAGTGTGGCTTTTGTTGCTCCCCAAAACATTTTATGAATTCTTATATAACCCCTTGAACCATAAATTAGAAAATCATTTTCGTTTGTGGATAACATATTGCAGCTAAATTGTGATATTACGCCGTTTCCATAATTTAAATTTACGGCTGTCATTTCATCTACATTTGTTTCACCCAAATATCCGCTTGCAGTAAACGATTCCGGATTTTTTCTCAACACCCATTGAGAAATCGCAATTGGATAAATTCCTAAATCGAGCAAAGCTCCGCCGGCTAATTGGTGATTAAATTTTCTATCAGTTAAATTTCGCTCAAACACATAACCAAATGTTGAAGTTAACAGTTTTATATCACCGATTAAATTTTCATCAAGCCATTTTCTTACAACATTATAAATTGGTAAGTAACGAGTCCACAAAGCTTCCATCAAAAAAACATTTTTCTCTTTTGCCAATTTAAAAAGTTCCGTGGCTTCAGCGGAGTTTACGGTTAACGGTTTTTCGCATAAGATCGGTTTGCCGGCATTTAATGCGAGCTTTGCTTGTTCAAAATGAAAACGGTGCGGAGTTGAAATATAAACGGCATCTATGTTTTTATCATTCAACAATTCTTCATAAGAAGTAAATATATTTTCAATGTTATACTGAGAGGCAAAATTTTTTGCACGCTCTTCACTTCTACTTGCAACGGCATAAATAATTGCGTTATCAATTACATTAATTGCTTTTGCAAAATTATTTGCAATTCTACCGGGACCAATAATTCCCCATTTAAAATTATTATTCATTAAATCCTTTGATTATTTCGTTGATAAACTCTAACTATTGAATTTATTTGAATATTTAATTGATAATATAATTAACAATACAGAACCCAACATTAATGCAGTTAGCAATACAAATATTGTATAGACTTCATCTATAAACGGATGAAAATAAAATAGAACTGTAAGACAGCAAATAAAAATTCCAAAAAGAAAAATATATTTTCCAACTCTTGAATTTACCTCGTACCAAACATTTTCATTCTGCATCGTTTGCGGCAAACGAATTCCATACCAATTATTAATTTTAATTTTCTTTAAAATAAGCGGAATTGATAATAATGAAATTAATAATCCGGCAAAAAATATTGTTATTAAACTTGTAAACATTTTCTAAAATTAATAGTTACGACTAAAATAATTTTAAAGAGGACAAAAAGAAAATTATATTTCTGAACTTTAATGCGGTTAAAATATTTTACATTTATGCCTTGTGTAAATAAAATTTTCAAATTATTTTAATAAGCAAATTTAAGTTAAGAAAACAAGCCAAAGTATGATTGCCAAAAAATAATTTTATTGGATTTAATTCCAATTAAAATTACCTCGTAAACTGTTTTGATAGTTACATAAACTGTCCTAAAAGAAAACTATAATTTTGGAGAATAATAAAATGAGCTTATTAAAACTTGGCTTATCAAATGAAGAATTAAATTTATTTAATGAAAATAAAAATGATTTTCAAATTGCACGAATTATTACAGTTCAGCGCGAAAGCTACATAATTAACAATGGTGAAAAAGATTTGTTTGCTAAACTTACTGGAAATTTAATGTATTCATCAAACTCGTCATTGGATTTTCCCACAACAGGCGATTTTGTATTTTATCAATCTTTTGAAAATGATTCAGTCGTTTTAATTCATAAAGTTCTAAATAGAAAAACTTTATTGACAAGAAAAAATCCGGGAAAGAAAGTTGAGTTTCAGCTAATCGCCGCAAATATAGATTTTGCATTAATTATGCAATCGTTGGATAATGATTTTAATACAAATCGACTTGAACGATATTTATCTATGGTAAATGAATTTAATGTTAAACCAATTATTTTATTGAGTAAAGCTGATTTAAAAAGTGAAAATGAAATAAATAAAATATTAGAAAATCTAAAAAGTGTTTATGGTGAAATTCCAATATTTCATTTTAGTAATTTTGAAAATAATTTTAAAGAAGTAATAAAAATTTTGCAATCCGGTAAAACCTATTGTTTAATTGGTTCATCCGGTGTTGGAAAAACCACTTTATTAAATAATATTTTAGGTGAAGAAAAATATCAAACAAAAGAAGTTAGAAAAGGCGATAATAAAGGAAAGCATACAACCACTGCAAGACAATTAGTTCTATTGGAAAATGGAGCAATGATTATTGATACGCCGGGAATGCGTGAATTAGGAAATATATCTTTATCTCACGGAATTGAAAAAACTTTTGATGAAATAAACAGTCTAATTGAAAAATGTAAATTTTCAGATTGCACACACACAGTTGAAAAAGGCTGCGCAATTTTAGATGCTTTAAAGAATAATCAAATTTCTGAAAAGCGATATAATAATTTTATAAAGTTGAGAAAAGAGACTGAATATTACGAAAGATCATATGTGGAAAGTAGAAAACGCGATAAAGAATTTGGTAAAATGGTAAAATCAGTATTGAAAGAAAAAAAGAATAGGTTAGAATAAAACATGAGTAGCAATCCCTTTTTAATCTTCGCAATTTTTAGTGCTATAATTTTGTTAATTGATTTTTATGCTTACCGCGGTGTAAAAAAATTATTAATCGATTTGAATAAAACCGCCGTTCAAATAATCAAGATTCTCTTTTGGATTGTTCCGGCAATAATAATTTTAGGATTGATAATTATTCCAATGCTGAGAGACCAAATAAATCCGGCAGAATTTTTAATTTACTTTCATTTTATTTCCGGAACATTCATTCTTTTTTATTTCCCTAAAATAATTTTTATTGTTTTCAATTTTATTGATGATCTAATTCACGGCGCTGTTCATTTATTTAAAATTGGTAGAAAAGTTAAAAGTGAGCAGACAAATTCAAATAAAATTACACGCAGCCAGTTTTTAACTCGTGTTGGAATAATAACAGCCGGCATTCCGTTTGTATCAATTATTTATGGAATTGGCTGGGGAAGATTCGATTTAAAAGTAAGAAATATAAAATTGAATTTTAAAAATCTTCCTAAAAATTTTAGCGGAATAAAAATTATTCAAATTTCAGATTTTCACATTGGAAGTTTATTGAATAATCCCAAATTTGTTAAGGAAATAATTGATACAATAAATTCATTAAATGCAGATTTAATTTTATTTACCGGAGATTTTGTTAATAATGTTGCTGAAGAAATGAATGAATTTTTGGAAGTATTAAAAAAACTAAATTCAAGACTTGGTAAATATTCAATTTTAGGAAATCATGATTACGGCGAATATATTCCTTGGGAATCTGAAAATGCTAAACAAGAAAATTTGGAAAGATTAATTCAATTACAGAAAAATATAAACTTTGATTTACTGCTGAATGAAAACCGAAAAATTAAAATTGGCGATGAGGAAATTGAGCTTATTGGAGTTGAAAATTGGGGACTTCCGCCGTTTCCTCAATATGGTGATTTAAAAAAAGCTACGGAAAACGTTGAAGAAAATTCATTTAAAATATTATTGTCACATGATCCAACTCATTGGGACGAACAGGTTTTGGGATTTACAAATATTGATTTAACTCTTTCCGGACATACACACGGTGCACAATTTGGAATTGAAATTCCGGGTTGGAGATGGAGTCCGGTAAATGTTCGATATAAAAGATGGGGCGGACTTTACACAGAGGAAAATCAGCATCTTTATGTTAATACCGGAGTTGGATTTATTGGTTTTCCCGGAAGAATTGGAATGCCTCCGGAAATTACGGTTTTTGAGTTGATAAATAGTTAATAAGTATTAAATTGCCGAGAGGCTTGTTGAGCTTAAGAGTATTTGGGAATAGTAAAAGAAAATTTGCTTCCTTTCCCAACTTTGCTTTCTACACAAATATGACCACCGTTTTTTTCAACAAATTCTTTGCAAATTATTAAACCCAATCCAGTGCCTTCTTCTTTAGATGTTCCAATTGATTTATGATTAGCATCAATACAGAAAAGTCTTTTTAAAGTTTCAGCATCCATCCCGATACCGCTATCGCTAATAACAATTTTATAGTTTGTACTTTCATCCGTTGAATCAATTTGTACTTTTCCGCCAGCATTGGAAAACTTTATTGCATTGGTAATTAAATTACTAGTAATAGTTCTCATCATATCAGCATCTGCATAAACAGTTACCGAATTTTTTACATTACTTTTAATAGTAATATTTTTCTTTTGAGCAATCGGATCAAAAAATTTACAACTATCATCTAGCAAAATTTTCAAGTCAATTTTTTGGGGTCTGTATTCTATTCTTCCAGTTTGAGTATTTGCCCAATCTAGTAGATTTTCTAATAGCTGAAATGAATTTGATGAAATTTTAAAAATGTTAATAATAAGTTCAAGCTTTTCTTCATCAGTGATTTCATAAAAGTTATTTTTAAGCAATTCAACAAAACCTAAAAGTGAAAAAAAAGGATTTTTTAGATCATGAGCTAAAATTGAAAAAAATTTATCTTTTGCGGCATTTATATATTGTAATTCTTTAGCAAATTTTAAAATTTTTGATTGAGCAATTTTCAAATCGGTAATATCTCTAGAAATACCAACTAATCCAGTTATATTTCCGTTTTTATCTAGAATAGGAACTTTGGTTGCACTAACCCATTTATATTTTCCACTGGATAATTTAATATGCTCAGTTTTGGAAATTAGAGACTTTTTAGATTTAAACAATTTCTTCTCATCATTAAATGCATCGTTTGCATTTTTTGAAGTAAAAAAATCAAAATCAGTTTTACCAATTGCATAGGTGCAAGTAGGAGAACCTAATAGTTCGGCTTGAGCTTTATTAATTCTGATGAACTTAGAATTTGTGTCTTTAAAATAGATGGTATCGGGAATATTATCCATTAGTGCTTCTAACAAATCTCTTTCGTTTTCTAATTGTGCTTGATATTTTCTGCGGTTTGAAATATCTCTAGCAATTACTAAAATATATTCACTGCTTTTGTAATTAAGAATTTTTAAAAATAGTTCAACAGGAATTAAAGTATTGTTTTTAGCTATGTGGGTAGTTTCGATGATTGAAGGATTCCCA
>JBGSKB010000649.1:0-1780 GCA_041741395.1 Melioribacteraceae bacterium | reverse complement strand
ATTTCAGCAACTCATAATCAGCATAATGCTCAGGTACTTCATAGCCCAAGATCAGCGTGGGGTCATTGCTGAACCAAATGTATGAGTTTTGAACTTTTCAGATTTTCTACCACAGTATCATCGATCTAAAATCCTTTCAGTTTTTCAACTTTACTTATTCTTAAGTATTCATAAACTACCGTAGAAATACTTACAACGAAATCCTCTTCGTTGAACTCCGGTGAAACAAACACAATATCCTTGTTATCAAATTGGATACTAAATTGGTCATTGTTTTTGTAATATTTAGCTGAAAATAACTTGCATAAATAGCTAATCGCTGATTCGAAAATCTACATGATTCTGTAGTTTCTTTGTTGTTGATCTAGAATAAGAAGCTCTTTAAATATGATTGGTTATTACCCTTCTTATGCCGGAATTATTGTCTGAATTTAGATCATCCCATATGTTGCGCTATATGAAAATATGGACACATGGTTACTTTTTTGATAAGAAATTAAGTGCTTGAGGAAAGCTGGGTGTTAACGCAAAATCAGTAAAGTAATTTTATTTATATAAAATATTATTTGAATAATTATGAAATATTTAAATATTACAATTACATCATTTACCTAAAAGAAACCACTTCAATGATATTTTTATTTATATCACAAACCAGTATTGTTAAATCTCCAATGCCTGTTCCAAACCAGAAATTAAATCATCAACATCTTCTATTCCGATCGATAGTCTAATAAGAATATCATTAATTCCAACTAATTTCTTCAACTCCGGATCCATTGATGCATGTGTCATCGTAGCCGGATGACATATTAAAGATTCAATTCCTCCAAGTGATTCTGCAAGTGAAAAATATTTCCAAATTTACTTCTGTAAACAATTTTACATACAGCGGTTTGATGTGTCAATGCCAAGGTGTTATTGACTATAATGATATGTTTAGTATTGGATTTTGCGGTAATATTGCTTCTTGTGATCTTGATACAGGTATTTGTAGATGTTTAAGACTCTAATTAACAACCAAAATGAAAGGTAACCAAAATGTATAATAAAAAAAATTTCCCAGGATTTATTTCTGAATCATTTCATACAAATAAAGTTAATAATAACCCTTTTATTGTTAAAGAAAGTACTTCAGAAAACAATATAATTCCTCAGTTTAGTAGATTGTCTGGAAACTTTGGTGGGTTCGGTGGATATCAAAAATTAGGTTTCTGGAGGGAATTGGGTTGTGCATTGCTCTGTGCACCTTTATTTGAAAATCCACCATTATATGCAGCTTGTGTTGTTACATGTATTGGTTAACTCATAATATTTTTTTAGCTAAATCAGTGCCATAATTTGTGTAAGCAAAATTTTGTTTAAATATTAAATATTAAACATTCGCTTTAAAATTTTGGAGGCCAAATTGAAAAATAAATTGCCGGGTTACACTGCTGAGGTTTCATGCAATTACGATTCATTTTTTTCGCTTATTTTTAACGAATTAGCGCAAAATAAAAAAAATATTGTTCTGCAAGCACAAAGACAGACTGGAGGTCTAAACACTGGAGAATTATCAACCTACCCTTTTTGTTTATACTTCTGGAGATGTTACTACAATTATTGTATTGTATATATGTGTTGTTACGGTTTTGGAGGTTGGAATTGCATTTCCAGAACATTTTAATGATAATTTATAAAACTAATTATTTAACACATAATATGAAAATTTAATTTTTCTGATTTTTTTTAAGAAAAGTAAAAATGAAAATTTGTTCCTTTAAATCAAGAGAGGTAG
>JBGSKB010000648.1:0-5868 GCA_041741395.1 Melioribacteraceae bacterium | reverse complement strand
TATTTCATTGATCCTTTTAATATCGATGCTTTTGTTAAAAGAATCCAGTAAGAGATTTTTTAGAATTATTATTAAACTCTTTATAGTATTTAATATTGTAATATTAGTGTTGGCTAATTCTAGAGGAGGCATTTTAGCAGCGATTTTAAGCTCATCCTTTCTATTACTAGTTATTAAAGGTAGAAAAATTATTAAGGTATTGTTTTTAACTTCAATCATTATAATAATTTTGTTAAATGCTTTTCCGATAATTGAGGAATCTGTTGATACCTACTTTCGTTGGGAGACAGTAGGTCAAAGAGAATTATTTTGGCAATCAGGGATTGATATTTTTAAGGATTATCCAATATTTGGTATAGGACCAAACAACTTTCCAAGATACTTTGGGACTTATGCTCCAGTAGGAATATATGAACATATGGGATTTAATAAACTCACTAACCCAACACCCCATAATCTTTTCTTACGTTTTGCAGCAGAAAATGGGCTATTAGGAATCATTGTTTCTGTCAGTTTTTTTGTGATATTTTTTTATTTAGCAATTAGGACGATGAGATTGACAAAAAATAAAAATCGTGAATATTTTATTTTATCTACTGCAATTACGGGGATTGGTATCGGAATGTTTTTTAGAGCTTTTATAGAAGTCACGGGTATTCTATCTTACGGGTATTTAACTTTAGATCTACCTTTCTGGTTGGTTTTCATTATTTTAATCACAATTTATCAAAAATTTAATTTTGAAAAAATATTACTGTCTGAGGGATAAATTAATATGAATATTTCTCTGAAGTCATTAAAGTAATAACATGCTTTTATAATGGTTATTCAAACAAAGTGAAATAATAAATTAGGGTATAATCAATGCCGGGAATAAGTCTTATCTCAAGTTCTGAAACTCTATTAGAAAAAAGGAATTTAATTGAAAACACTTCAAATTCATTAAATGTATTAGATGGGTACACAAGCGACAAACTTTTTTTTGAAGATCGATTTTTTTTGGGATGGAATAAATATGAAAAATATCCTATTGAGATATTTAATTTTGACAGGTTTACTATTATAGTTGAAGGGAAGATCTATAATAAAGACCTTGAAACATTGAAAAGGGAATTAATTGAAATAACAAAAGTAATTAATTATGACGATGCAATAGTTGAATTAAAAACTTGGTTATTGACAAATGATGGTGATTTTATTATCTATTTTGTAGAAAATGAATTCAAAACTATTTATATCTTAAATGACGTATTTGGACGTCTACCTTTGTATTATTCCAAACAAAACGAAAATATAATATTTTCAAGATATTTAAAATTTATTACTGACCTAAATGGTGACTCGTGCTTTGATAGGTTAGCAATAGCTCAATTTTTATTGATCGGATTTACGTTAGGTAAGCGAACTCTCTTTGAAAATATTTACCACGTTCGACCAGCTTCATTCATTAAAATTGAAAATTCAACATTGAAAGTTACAATTCTTCATGAATTTAATTTCGATGAGAGAGAGCATAGTGATACTGCAATCGAACAAAATGTATCAGAACTGTCTAAATTATTCAGTATTTCCTGTGTAAATCGATCTAAAGAATCTTGTAAGAACATTGTTACTTTAAGCGGCGGACTTGATTCAAGGTTAGTAGCAGCCTGTATGTCTAAAAATCAGATACCTTTTGAAGTGGCCACAATAGACTACAAAAGTGGTAAGGCTCATGACGAAATTGATATTTCACTTAAATTATCTAAGCTTTTTAATGTTCCGGTAGAAGTAATTTCCACTCCTTACCCAAAAGGTTCAGATGTATATGATTTACTAAGAACTAAGGAAGGGATGGTTTCACTTACTACTTCACCCATTTTACCTTTTTATAGAGGAATAATAGAAACTTTTGGTACGGATATTCATTATATATCAGGTGATAATGGTGATAAAGTTATTTTTACTTATGACAAACCAATAAAAAAAAATTCAACAATGACAGAATTAGTTGAAAATTTTATTAATGAGTACTCTCTCATTAATATAGATTATGTCAGTAAATTCACTGGGGTAGATAAGAAAGCTATTCTCAAAGAATTTGGAATTATCTTTAATAATTTTCCTGAAGCGAATTTAATTCAAAAATATATTCATTTTAAAGCAATAGAAAAGCCTTTCAAAAGTGCTTTCCAAGGTGAAGACAGGCATAGACATTTTTTTTGGAATTCATCACCTTTCTGGTCATTTCCATTTTTTAATTACATTATGGGAATTCCTGAAAGTTCAAAAAAAATGCATCAGTTGTTTAGAAAACTGCTACAGGCTTATTCAAAAGAAGCAACCGACTTGCCATATACAAATTTTAAATCTTCTATTAATTCATTTTTGGGTAAGAGTCTTATGTTGATAATCTTTTATTTTTACCCTTTAGTTCCATTTTTATTTATTAAAAAAATAAAAACCCTATTCTTTGGTGGAATTCCCGAGCTCAAAAGTGACCATATCATAAAGAAGTGTATTCTTGAACAGATTGTGAAAGTGAAAGAAATAGGAAATTATTTTAAAACTGATGAAGTAATGCCTTTTTTATCTAATGTATCATCTACAAACCTTTATAATTTTTTTACAATTACTACATCGATTGAATTGTTTCAAACAAAGAAGAGCATAATCGAAGGAAAATTGGACAATGAATTTACATAGTTATGTTAAGGATTTTTTAATAATTGCTCCAAACTATATCGAGGAAAAACTTTAGTAGGATTTGATCATTCTAGAGATTACTATTGGAATAAAATCGTTTAACATTCATTCAGTTAACAGTAAATTAGTTTCGAATAAAAATAATGCATTTTCTTAAAAGCAGCTTCAGCTTAATCGTCATAATTCTATCTAAACTTAGTCGCTTGTTTATTGAGAGTAACTACAATTTTAATCATAAAGTTGCAATCATCGCATTGCATAAAATTGGGGATACGGTATTTACTATTCCAGCTATATTAGAGTATTTAAAATATTTTAAAAATGATGTATACATTTTTTGTTATAAAGAATCCGAAATTATTTATAGACAAATCATTGAAAATGTTTATTATATACGTTTGAATAAAAGTGATTTTTATTTTAATGAACGTATTGCTAGTCATCGTTCTCGAAAGATTTTAAAAGAGATTAAGCCTGATTTTATAATTGATATGACAGGTTCAATTACATCAGCAAGTTTAATATTTAACAGTCGATGTTATAAAATCTATGGTATTAATGAATTTTATTATAAAAGTCTTTATAATTTTTATGAAAAAATTAGAACTATTCCTCATCAGATAGATATATATTATGATTCCATTAAAGGATTGGTCACTCATGTTCAAAAAGATTTTACTGAATATCGGATCGATTCAAATAATGGTGATGTAATTTTAATTCACCCCTTTGCAGGGTGGGAAGCTAAAGAGTGGGGGTTGTTTAAATTCGTCAATTTATACAACAAACTCTGTTTGAAGAATGAATGTTCATTTATTTTTCCCTCTGGTATTTTAAAAAAGGATATACTTGAGCAATTCAAACTTGAAAAGATAAAATATATTGAATGTGAAAACATAGAGCTTTTAATTGATGAAATAAGATTATGCAAACTTTTTATTTCAAATGATTCTGGTCCACTCCAAATTGCTGCTCTATTAAAAAAACCAACATTTTGTATTTATGGTCCTACAAATCCAGTCTATCATGTTCCTTTTGGTAAGTACCATCATTACATCAATAAAACCCTCAAGTGCTCACCAGTTAAAGAAAAATATTGTTTTGCACAAGGAGGACGTGATTGTTCACATTACAATTGTATGAAACTTCTATCAGTAGATGAAGTATATTCTAGTGTTATAAAGTTATTGGAAGAGTTAGACATTCTCACTTTTAAAGTGGATCACCCACATTTTAAATGTTAAAGGAATTATGTAAGAAATGAGGATTTTAATTCTTTCTGATTCAGATTCCCCCCATACTATTCGTTGGGCTAAAGCAATTTGTCAAAAAAACAATATTGTTGGCATTTTCTCAATCCACGGACCGGAAAGTGTTTTGTACGGTGACACTCCAAGCATTAAATTATTTAGTTTTAAAGCTTCTCGAGAATTACAGTTTAAAAGTGAAGCCGCATTTTCAAAATTGTATTATATTGGAGCAACTTTATCACTTAAAAAAGTTATTAATGAATTCAAACCTGACATCCTCCATTCTCATTATGCTTCAAGTTATGGACTAATTGGTGCATTGTCAGGATTTCATCCATTTATTATATCAATGTGGGGAAGTGATATTTTTAGTTTTCCAAATTGTTCCTTTTTACATAAAGCTGTTTTGAAGTTTAGTCTGTCTCGAGCTGATAAATTATTATCCACCAGTTATATTATGAAATCTGAAGCTAAAAAGTATACGAATAAAGATATAGTAGTTACTCCTTTTGGTATAGATGTTAATAGATTTAAACCAAAAGTCGTAAATAGTATTTTTAAGAAGAATGAAATAGTAGTGGGTACTATAAAAAATTTAGAAGAAATTTATGGGATAGAATACTTAATAAAAGCGTTTAAAATTGTTAAAACAAAATTACCTTCTAAGAAGATTAAATTAATGATTGCTGGTGAAGGTTCTCATAGAAAAAGTTTGGAAGAATTAGTTATTAAATTAAATCTATCTGGAGATACTATATTTACAGGGTATATAAATAATGAAGAAGTTCAGAACTACCATAATATGTTGGATATTTATGTAGCTGTTTCCCTCCAAGAAAGTTTTGGTGTAGCTATTCTGGAGGCTAGTGCTTGCAGTAAACCAGTTGTAGTTTCAAATGTTGGGGGACTTTCCGAAGTTGTTGATGATAATAAAACTGGATTTATTGTCGAAAAAGAGAATACTGAAAGTATTGCTGAAGCGTTGGAAGTATTATTAAATAATGAAAAATTAAGAAATGAATTAGGAAGAAATGGAAGAAATAAAGTTATAAAAGAATATAATTGGAATGATTGTGTCGATGGAATGATTTCAATTTATAGATCTATTATTTCTAATAAAAATAGAAAACTTAAGATTAAATTTAATGCCCTATCTATCAACTAATTTAAACTTATGATTGAGTAATATTTTAATGAAAAAAAAAATATCTGTAATAATTCCTTGTAGAAATGAAAAAAAATATATAAGGCAAACATTAGATTCATTGCTTGATCAAACGCTTCCAATAGATGACTATGAAATAGTAGTTGTAGATGGATTGAGTGATGATGGAACGGTTGATATATTAAATGAGTATTGCCGTATTTATTCAAATGTCCGTTTAATTCATAATGAAAAAAAAATTACACCATCTGCAATGAATTTAGGAATAAAAAATTCTGTTGGGGAAATAATTGTTATATGTGGTGCACATTCATTTTATTCAAGTGATTTTTTATCAAGTGGTATAGATCTGATGACTAAATATCCTGAATATCATTGTGTTGGTGGACCCATTATAAGTGAAGGAAATAATAATTTTTCAAAAGCTACTGCTATTGCGATGTCAAGCGCAATTGGTGTTGGAAATGCCAAACATAGATTTCCAGATTACGAAGGACTTGCGGAGATGGCTTGCTTTCCATTTTTCAAAAAGGAAGTATTTTCAATAATTGGTTATTATAATGAGCAACTTGTTAGGAATCAAGATGATGAATTCAGTTTGAGATATAGAATGAATGGCGGTAAAGTTTATATCTCACCGAAAATAAAAAATACTTATTTCGTAAGAACAAGTCCTTTAGCTTTGATTAAACAATATTTTAATTATGGATACTGGAGATGGACTCTCATTAAGATGTATAGGATGCCTATTTCATTTCGACAAATAAT
>JBGSKB010000647.1:0-2511 GCA_041741395.1 Melioribacteraceae bacterium | reverse complement strand
ATTGCGGAAATATTACAGAATTTACATCGCCAAATATTCAAGATATTGTTAAAAATGTTTGTGAAGAGTTAGGTTTTGAAAGTGCCGGATATAGTTTTAATATTTTTGGCAAATGTAAAGATGAAAAAAATTGTAAAAATTTAAAGTAACACTTGAAAGAAAATAATGTCAAAATCATATAAACAAAAGTATCCATTAATTTGGGAAAAGAATAATTTTTACATAAAAATTTATTGCTCAATTCCCAACATTGCAACCGGAATAATCATAACAACAGAAAAAGCTACTTTTATTGTTGATCCCGGTGATGGAATTTTAAGGGATTTAAATAAAGATTATTCTACAAAACTAATTCTGGCAATTTCTGATATTTTCATTTCTCATGGACATCACGATCATGTTGGCGGCGTTTGGTCATTATTAACTTACCTTTCTGTAATGAAAAAGAAAACTCCGTTAAATATTTATTATCCCAAAGGATGTTTAGAAATTGAAAGCATTTACAAAGCATTTAATGAAGTTTATTCGCACGAATTGAAATATAAAATTATTTTAAAACAAATTGACAACAGTAAAAGTTTTAAACGAAAAGATATTTTAATCAAGCCTTTTAAAGTAAATCATCGCGAGCCATCAGATATTGATTCGGTTTCTTTAGAAGTTCCTTCACTCGGATTTAAATTTAATAATAATGGAAAAACTATTTGCTACGGTGGAGATACTGCTTATTGTGATACTTTGGTAAAAATAGCTGCAAATTCTGATCTTGCAATTATTGAAGCCGGTGCGGAAGATGAAAAAGAAAGTGATTTGCATTTAACAATTGATCAAGCAATAAAAATAGGAAAAACTGCTAAGGATTATTTTCTGGTTCACGTGCCAGAATAATACTTGTATTTATTTCTTTTATTCTATCAATTTTATTTTGAAGACTATCTTTTACAACAACAAACTCTGCTAATTTTTCATCCAAAATTGATTTTGATGAAATAAATTTTTGAGTTAGATAATTTACAAGTGATCCGTTTTTCCAAAATCTAAAATCCAAATGCGGACCTGTTGATCTTCCGGTACTTCCTACATAACCAATAATTTGACCTTGTTTAACTCGCGTACCTTTTCTAATACCTTTTCCATATTTTAATAAATGCATATAACCAGAAGCATAAATATTATTATGTTTAATCTTAACATAATTTCCCGCAGCTCCGTTATAACGAGATTCTACAACTACTCCATCACCAATTGCTTGAACCGGAGTTCCAACCGAAGCAGAATAATCAATGCCCAAATGCGGTTTGTAAACTCTTAAAATTGGATGCAATCTATTTCGTGAATAATTAGAACTAATTCTTTTAAATTTTAGTGGTGCTTTCAAAAATTCTCTTTTTAAACTTTTACCGTTTTCGTCAAAGTACTCATATTTACCATCTTGAATAAATAAAAATGCATTAAATTCATTTGAATTATGAATAAACTTTGCTGCTTTAATTTCTCCTATATCAATAACTTCATCACCAAGTTTTTCTTCTTCATATACAATAAAAAAACTATCGTCTTTCTTTATTGTATAAAAGTCAATTTGCCATGCAAAAACTTCCGCAAGTTTACCAGCCAACATTGTCGATAAATTCATATCGATAAAAGTCTGATAAAGTGAATAATTTATAACTCCCGAAATTGTTTTTTCAAAAATTTCTGTTTCTCTCTTTACATAATCAATTGTAAGAGAATCTTGCATATTAACAATCAAGTATTCAATTTGATTAATTTCATAAACAAATGTGCTTATTGATCCTGACGAATCTTGATTTGTATAAAAACGAAATTTATTTCCGGGTTGAATTTTTCGGAAATCAAAATACGTTTTCGCTTTATCGTAAATTTCTGTAATTCTTTGTAATGAAATATTATTTGGAATTAAAATGTCAGCTAGAAATTGATTTCTTTTTACTTCCCCTTTTACAACATTAAATGAGTCAATCGGGAAACCAAATCTGTCATATTCAATATTTATTTCACTAATATTTTGAGGCGAGTTTTTTTCGTCAATTTCGGAACAGTTTAAAAAGAGTATAAAAAAAAGAAAGTATAATACAGAATTAAATATTTTTACTTTCTTTGTCAATTGCATGTTGCAAAAATTTTAAATTAGAGATTTGCGATTTAGTAATTTATCAATTATTTCAACGGAAGAAATTCCTTCAGCTTCCGCATTAAAACTTGGTATAATTCTATGACGCAAAACCGGAAGCAAAGCTCGTTTTACGTCATTAATTTCGGGCGTATATCTTCCATCCAAAATTGAATATGTTTTTGCAGCTAAAATTAAATATTGCGATGCTCTTGGTCCTGCACCCCAACTTATTAAGTCTTTTAATTCTTTTTCATTTTCATTCGGTCTTGAACTTTTTACAATATTAACTGCATATTGAATTACATTATCTGCGACTGGAACTCTTCTAACTAAATTTTGAAATGTTAAAATTTGTTCGCTATCTATTTTTTTGG
>JBGSKB010000646.1:0-2287 GCA_041741395.1 Melioribacteraceae bacterium | reverse complement strand
AAGGAACTATCATTGCTTAATTTTCTTGATCCTGCTTGTGGTTGCGGTAATTTTCTTGTTATTACTTATCGAGAATTAAGATTGCTTGAATTAAAAATTCTCAAGATTCTTCAAAAAGATCAGCAATCCTTTTCAATTGATTCAATTGTTTGGCTTGATGTAGACCAGTTTTATGGAATAGAATACGAAGAATGGCCAGCAAAAATAGCTGAAGTTGCAATGTGGTTAATAGATCATCAGATGAACATGATTTTATCTGAAGAATTTGGTCAGTATTATGTTCGATTGCCACTTAAAAAGTCTGCAACTATTGTTCATGGAAATGCCTTAAGAATAAATTGGGAAGATATTATTTCCAAGGAAAATCTATCATATATTTTAGGTAATCCTCCGTTTTATGGAAAACAGTTGCAAACTGCTGAACAAAAAGAAGATATGAAAATAGTTTTTAATAATGTTTCAAGTGCTGGAGTTCTAGATTATGTTGCTGCATGGTATATTAAAGCTGCAAATTTTATAAAAGATACAAAAATTAAAACTGCTTTTGTTTCTACTAGCTCTATTACTCAAGGTGAGCAAGTTGGAATTTTATGGAATGAACTTTTTAATAACTATTCTGTAAAAATTCATTTTGCACATAGAACATTTAAGTGGAGTAATGAAGGCAGAGCGAATGCTGCTGTACATGTTGTAATTATTGGCTTTGCTAATTACGATCTAAGAGAAAAATTTATTTTTGATTACGAATCAATAACGTCCGAGCCGCAACTCAGAAAAGTAAAAAATGTAAATCCATATTTAATTGATTTTGTTGATTTAGTACTTCTCAGCAAAACTTCCCCAATTTGCGATGTCCCTACCATGCAATATGGAAGTAAACCCGTTGATGACGGTAATTTAATTATAGAAGATGAAGAATTAGAAAATTTTCTAAAAAATGATCCACGAGTTGAAAATTTCGTACGACCTTTAATTAGTGCAAAAGAATACTTACATGGGAAAAAAAGGTGGTGTCTGTGGTTAAAAGATATTTCACCTTCTGAACTCAAAAAGTTGCCAACAGTTTTAGAAAGGGTAGAAAGAGTAAGAAATTTTAGATTGGCAAGTAAAAAAGAACCAACACGTGATGCAGCTAAATATCCAACTTTATTTGCAGAAATGAGACAACCAGAAACAGATTTTATATTTTTCCCATTAACAACCTCAGAAAATCGTAACTATATACCATTGAGTTATTTCGCATCTGATTTCATAGTTAATAATTCATGTGCTATTATTTCTAATTCTAGCTTATTTCATTTTGGTGTATTATCATCAAAAATGCATATGAATTGGACAAAAAATACATGTGGCAGATTAGAAAGTAGATTTAGATATTCAAACACTATTGTTTATAATAATTTTCCATGGCCAAAAGAACCAAACGAGAAAAATAAATTACTAGTTAAAGAATTAGCACAAAAAGTTTTAGATGTTAGAGCAGAATTTCCAAACAGCAGTCTTGCAGATTTGTATGATCCACTTACAATGCCACCCAAATTAGTTAAAGCACATAATGAATTAGATAAAGCAGTGGACTTATGTTTCAGACCGCAACCATTTCCAACTGAAATAAGCAGAATAGAATATTTGTTTTTCCTATATCAGCAATATACTGAAGGGTTGTTTGGTCGTGAAAGATATCGTTAATTAAATAAGGATTTCTTATGGCATTCTTAATCTCTAATCAAAAAGTATTCGAAGAAACAGCTTTTAACGATGAAGCAGAATTGGAAAAAGCTGTAATAGAAAATAAAGTAAATATTTTTGGTCAAGATACTGTTTTGATGGATTATAAAAGGAAGGTCGGTAAAAAGAAATCTCAGTCTAGTGGTATACCAGATGGATTTCTAATAGATTTTAGTAATTCAAAAAATCCCAGACTTTATTTTATAGAAAATGAATTAGAATCACATGATCTTTATGAGCATATTGGGCCGCAAATCATGAGGTTCTATGCAGCTTTTGAAACTGGAAAAAAGGAGTTACAAAAAAAGTTAATACAGATAATAAGAGAAGACAAATCAATCAATAAAGAAATAATAGCGAACTTAAAAAATAGCCCGTTTGAAAATCCCGATTCATTACTTTATTACGTTTTATATGATAATAATGCAGGTATAATAGTTGTTATTGATGAACAGACAGAAGATTTTAACTCATTATTAAAAAGATTAAATGAAAAACCTGAAGTTGTTGAATTAAAAAAGTTTCAACATAATAGTGAAATTATTTATCAATATATCCC
>JBGSKB010000645.1:0-2504 GCA_041741395.1 Melioribacteraceae bacterium | reverse complement strand
TCCTTTCGGATTATGTTAATAAATTAGTAATAATTTTTGAACAATTAAATGCTGTTTCGCTACGCTCAACAGCATTTAATTAAACTTCTTTATTAATCATTTACACAAATCTTTTTACACTACTATATTATCTTCGGTTATTGCGAATTCCTCATCTGCAATTTCTAGAAGTTGATCCATAAAATTTGATAATTCTCTAAAATTACCTGACCAATGTTGTTTTATTAATTTTGAAATAATTGTTGGCTCTATATAAATTGGTCTTTTTAATTCATCTTCCTTCTCTCGAATCTTCATCATAATAAAAATATTTAAATCTTTAGGTCTTTCCCTTAATGGTAAAAGTGAAATATTATGCCTAAATCTAAAATAAAGATCCTCACGAAGTTGGCCATCCTTTAATAAATTTTCATATGGTTGATTCGAAGCAGCAATAAATCTTACATCAGAAATTAGTGTTTTAGATTCTTCGCCAACTTTTGAAAATTCACCAGACTGAACTGTTCTGAGCAATCTTGCTTGAACATCAAGACTTAAATTCTCGATTTCATCAATAAAAAGAGTCGATTCATGTGCTAGTTCTATTATACCTCGGTGGTCAGTCATTGCACCAGTAAATGAACCTCTTTTATGCCCAAATAAAACTGAATTTGCCATTAATTTGTCTATTTGTGAAGCGTTTATACTAGAAAATCTCCTTCTTTTTCTTAAACTGTTTTCATGTAAATATCTTGCTAGGTATTCCTTACCGCTTCCAGTTTCTCCAAATATTAAAATGTGCCCTTCTTTTTTACTTATTATTGAAGCTCTTTTATACATTTTTTTTGTAGATTCATCAGCACAAATTGTATTGATTTTATTAATTTTTATAAAATTTTTTGAATCTAAAATAATTGGTTTGTTCGAGCTAATTTTTAACATAACTAATTCTACAAATTTCATAATACGATCAACTGAATTGTTCATTGCAAAATATGCAAAAATATTCCTTTGTTTTATAAGGTAGGAATTTTCAACATATTCATTGATAATTATAATTTCTACATTCTTGTTAATACTTCTGATATAGTTTGTAATATCTTCATTATACCAATTAATGCTCGTAAAAATTAAAATGTTTGAAGGATCGTTTAGTTTTGTTTCCAATTCTTCTTTATTCAAAATTTCAGAATAGGAATAGTTTTGCAGTTGTAGTTCTTTTTGTATTTCTCGAAATTTAGTTTGATATTTTATATAAATTTCATTTTCAAAAAAGAATAATATATTTATCATGTGTGCAAACGAACCTAATTATTTTTTTGTTGATAACTTATTTAAAAATTACTTATTAACAAAGAAAAGTGATCACTCAATAATTCAAGTAGTTTATAATAATCATAAGAAAGAAATCATTTCTTGCATAGAAAAATTTTTTGAATTCATTTATATAAATAAGTTAAATGAAAGTTTGTTTGTAGAATCTGACTTACATCTTCAAATAAATAGGGAACTCATTTTTGAATATTGGAATTTTTTATTCAATGAAATAATTGTTCATGAAAATAGTGATAGAAATGAAATAGACGATAAATTTAAAATAATTATCTCTACACAAAATTTATTTATTAAATATTTAGCGATTCATAAAAGAATAAATGAAGATCAAAGAGATAATTGGGATATGCTTAGATGTATTAATGACCTAAATTATGAAAAAACAATTAAAATAATAATATCAAATTTATATCGTAGATTTTCACTCAGTAATAATCAATGGAAAGATATAAATCATGAAGAATTAGCGTTTATAATAAATTATGTCGTTAAAAATAACCTAAAGGATTGCAAAAGAATTAGTATTCGAAAAATTCTTGAACAAATTAAAGTAACTTTTAATCTCCATTTTCCCCATGCCACCTTTTATAGAATTTGTCAAGCTCATATGATAAACCTTAAAGAATTTCAAAAATAATTTGTCCATTTATTATCCGAACTTTTAAGAACATTATTTTTTATAGTCGTTCTTTATCCGAATTTCATCCAATTTTTATTTAATTCCAAATAAAAAAAAATAATCTATCCATTACTTATCCTCAGATAATAATTTTAACTCCTCAAAACTGTCAATAGTAAATTTTTTTAAAAATCATTCGTTTTTGAACTAAAATCAAAGAATTATTAATTGGTACAATAGTTGTATTTTTATATGTATGTAAAAATTTTGGAGTATAAAATTAAAGATGTATTAATTTCTAAAATCCTCAGTCTGATTCCTGAGGAGGAACTAAAAAAAATAATCGTGGAATGCGAATCAGCTTCTACAAATAATGTTCTTTCTCTTAATGAATTAATAAACGAATACTTGGGTATTGTAAAAGCAACTTGCTCAGTCAAATATTTCGAATCTCATGGTTCGTCCTCAAAGCATTTAGTTGGTTATTTTGGAGATGATATGCAAATTGATAAAATAACAAATAAAAATGCACAAGCCTTTATTATTGAACTTAAAGACAATGTGCAAAAAG
>JBGSKB010000644.1:0-1703 GCA_041741395.1 Melioribacteraceae bacterium | reverse complement strand
GCTATTATGTTAATATCTGACATAATTTTATTTACTCCAATTATTACTCTAAATTCTAACCTTTATCAATATCAAACAATGAACTTATAGATTCATGATTATGAGTTCTTCTTATTGCTTCTGCTAACAAATTTGAAGCTGAAAGAACCACAATTTTTTTCAGATTTTCTGTTCCCTTTAGAGGAATTGAATCTGTAACATATAATTTTGTTATTGCTGAATTTTCAATTCTATCTACTGCATCACTCGAAAGTACAGGATGTGAAACTGCTCCATAAATTGATTTTGCGCCATTTTCCATCAAAGCATTTATGGCAGATATAAATGTACCACCGGTATCAATTAAATCATCAACAAGTAAAACATCTTTTCCTTTAACATCGCCAATAATATTCATTACTTCAGCTTGATTTTGTTTTGGTCTTCTTTTATCAATTACAACTAAATTAGCATTTAATCGTTTTGCGTAAGATCTTGCTAATTTTATTCCGCCGACATCGGCAGAAACCACAACCAAATCATCTGAATGATTTTCAAATACATCTAAGAAAACTGAAGATGCATACAAGTGATCAGATGGAATATCAAAAAAACCTTGAATCTGAGCTGCGTGAAGATCCATTGTAATAACTCTATCTGCACCAGCAACTGAAATTAAATTTGCAATTAACTTTGCTGTAATTGCAACTCTTGGCTGATCTTTTCTATCTTGCCTTGCATATCCAAAATATGGAATTACTGCAGTAACTGTTGCGACAGAAGATCTTTTTGCCGCATCGATCATTATCAATAATTCTAAAAGATTTTCAGCCGGTTGATGTGTTGATTGAACTAAATAAACATCTCCGCCGCGAATATTTTCTTTGTATTTTACCCAAATTTCACCGTCTTTAAATTTTTTAAGGTCAATACCACCAAGTGGAATTCCAATATAATTAGCTATTTTTTTTGCTAATTCAGGATTTGAAGAACCAGAAAAAATTTTTGGACCAGCAGCAGCCATTTTCTATAACTTATTTGAGATTTTTTATACAAGCTATAAATATAAGTAAAACTAAAAGTTAAGTCAAACTTGATATTTTTTAAAAATTGCAAATTATTTTCTACTTTTTGCTTTTTTTAAGCAGAAAAACTAAAACAATTAAAATAACAATACTTGCTAGTGCATAAATCCAAATAGGCGTTTCTTTTAGTTTGAAGGGAATAAAGGTAGCAGAAATAATTTTACCATTTCCAATATCATCGGCTGAAAAATTCCATTCAAGTTTATTTCGCGAAAGCGAATTTGCATCATGCCGAATAATATTTCCCGGTAAATAGTAAATATAAGAAATGTTATAATTTTTCTCGGAAAGTCCAAAAGTTGTAGTTATTGGCTGAATAAACTGTGAAAAAATTTTGGTATCATCAGGACCGTCTATGATAGATAGTTCTGAATGTTTAAAAAACTTAAGCAAATTTAGTGAGTCAAAATTTGTAAATTCAAATTCAATTTGGGCGTGTAAAGTGCTGTCAGTAAAATCGTTAAAAATAGTTGTATAATTTATACTAGTATATGTGGATGTAAAATTTTCTGTCAAACTTTCTTTGTTAAACAAACCAATTTTATTAATTAGCAAAGAATCGAGATCGGGATCCATTTCTACCCAATAATGAATAAACATTTTCCCGGAGTTATCAGTTTTTAAAGTTGTTATTTGATT
>JBGSKB010000643.1:0-2636 GCA_041741395.1 Melioribacteraceae bacterium | reverse complement strand
CAAAAAGGTCACCCAAATCTGTAAGATTATCTCCACTTTTCACATTATATTCTATTAAATCGCTATCTTCTGGAATTATTATTGCAACCGAATCATCGTTTGTTGCCTGATATAATTTTGCAAATTTATCATCATCTGAATTTTGGTTGTGTACCATCTTGTACGGAGCTTGTCCGTTTGAATTTACAATGTTTTCATTTTCTTCTACTGCATAAGCAATATCTGTATTAGAAATTACATCAGTATTTGTGTATTTAGCAACCGGAATTTTCAGTTTTACATTTGGATAAATTCTTGAGTTAGTAGAAATTTTATTAAATCTTGCAAGTTGATTTAAGCCTATTCCATATTTTTCAGAAATATTTAATAAAGTTTCGCCCTTTTTAACATTATGAACAATGAATTGAAGTTTTGCATCTTTTGGAATTTCTTCCAAATTACTAACAAATAAATTATAATTTTTTTTAGGAATTTTTAAATTATATCCTCCAGGATAATTTGGAGGCGTACTATGCTGTATAAGTTCCGGATTTAATTCTTTCATTTCTTCTAAAGAAATACCTGCACTATTTGCAAGAACCGATAAATCAATTGCATCATGAATTTTATAAGTAACATATTCAATTGGAAAATCATAAATTATTTCTGTAAATCCATATTTTTCAGGTTGACTAGCAATTAATGTAACAGCAATATATTGAGGAACGTAATTTCTTGTTTCTTTTGGTAGAAATTTTTTAATTTCCCAAAAATTTTCGGAGCCGGCTTTTTTTGTAGCATTTCTAACTCTACCCTCACCACTATTATAAGCAGCAATTGCCAAATACCAATCGTTAAGTGAAATATATAAATCTCTTAAATGTTTTGCAGCAGCTCTAGTAGATTTTTCCGGATCTCTTCTTTCATCAATATAGAAATCAACATTTAAATCATAAAGTCTTCCGGTACCTTTCATAAACTGCCAAAGTCCTACTGCTTTTGCCCAAGATTTTGCATTGGGTTTTAATCCGCTTTCCATCAAACTTAAGAATATTAATTGAGTTGGAACTTTTTCTTCTGCAAAAATTTTAGCCATCATTGGGAAAAAATATCCAGTTCGCTGTAACCAATAGGTCATATGTTTTCGACCTTTTCCGGTAAAGTATTCTATATATTGCTCAACATTACTATTTACGTCAAGTGGAAAATCACCAATTATAATTACAGATTCATTTGTTATTACTTCTTCATTTTCAGAAACATTTAGTTCAGGAATATTATTATTCAACCATTCTTCAACTGCATAATTAGGGGCACTATCCGGCAGTTTTTCAAAACTAACTATGTAAGAATTATAATCATCAAGTATTGCTTTTTCTAATTCGGCATAAGCTTCATTTTCCTCAATATTTGAGAAATAACTTAGTTCATTAATTATAGTCATTGCTGAATCAAATGAGAAAAGTGCGCTTGATTCTAGTCCGAGTGTTTTTTCGGTTAAAGCATCCATGTATTTTTGGCGTGCGTTTTCGAGACTTTCATTAACTATCACATCAGTTCTAAGTGTTACAGAAAGACTGTCTTCTAATGTTTGATTTTTATTTGTGTTTTTGTCAGAAGTGAAAGATGAGCACGAGTAAAAAAGAACAAGTGAAACAGTTAAAAGGGCAGTTAAATTTCTTATCACGTTAAACCTATAATTAATTATTGCAAGTTATAAGATTATAGAGTTTTTTTCAAGTTGAATATAAAATAAATTTCTTAACCCATTATATAACATACACTTTTCAAAAAAAATATCAATATATTGCAAATTGAAATTTGAATAAATTATCCATAATTATCTATCGGTATGAATCACAAATACTTTACCCTAATATTTATTATTCTATTATTAATTAAAAGTACTGAAATTATTTCGCAAGAAAATAATTTTGAATTTTTTCCTCAAGGTTTACACTTTTTACCTATAAAAGCAAATAATGAAGAAGCAAGAATAGGCATTTTATATTATCCAAAAAATGCAAATTTAAAGGTAGATATTGGTAATAATATTGATCTTTTAGAATTTAATTTTTCACAATCAAAATTAACTTTTGCAATTGAATTTATGGCTTATGCGCTTTCGACAAATTACGAACAGAAAAGATTGCAGATTGATGCTTTAGATGGATTTTTTGGTGGGAATGCAGCATTCTCAAAAAATTATGAAAATGGGAAATTCATTTCACGATTTAGAATAATTCATAATAGTGCACACCTTGTTGATGGTCATTATGATTCAAATAATAATCGGTGGATGAATAACAATAAACCAATTCCGTTTACAAAAGATTTTGGTGAACTTTTATTTGGTTATCAATTTTATGAAAATTTTGGAACGATTAGAACTTACACAGCTTTTTCTTATTCAACTTTAATTAGACCCACAATTTTAGAAAAATGGAATTCATATTTCGGATTTGAAATTTCATCAAACAAAATAATTGATAAAACTTTTAACCAAGATGTAAATGTTTTTTTTTCAAGTCATTTTAGTTTAGAAGGAAATCAAAAATATCAAATTAATTATAACAATTTACTAGGTACAAAATTTGGCAAATGGGATGAAAAAGGGATTGTGTTTTATCTTTCATATTTTTACGGTTCAAACCCAT
>JBGSKB010000642.1:0-1734 GCA_041741395.1 Melioribacteraceae bacterium | reverse complement strand
CCATATCTCCAGTGATTTTACATCCTGAAGTTTTTGGGATATAAATTTTTAATGCTGCTGCGCCCATTTCAACATTTAAACTTATTAATGGAGATTTGTCTCCCAATTTTATTTTTGTTTCAGTTGCTCCGGTTTTTAACGAAATATTATTTACTTTAAATGGAATTAAATTAAAATATGATTTTGCCGCACCAATCTGTATATCAAAATTGTATATAGGATTTTCATTTAAACTAATTTGAAAATCATTTGTAAATTTTCCACCGAATATTTTTGTTCCAACATCATTCATCGTAACATCAATATTAACTAAGCTATCGTTTTGACTTTTGGCGAAATTATATTTTCCGACATTTCCAACTGAATAACCTTTTATCAAATCTTCGGTTGTTCGTTCAACATTAAACTTTCCCGCACCAGCTGCTATTTTTAAGTTTACTTCGGAAATACTGTTATCATAATCAATTTGATATGAATTTTCTGAATAATCTCTAAAATGTCCTCTGCGAAAATCTCTGTAATCATCATATTCAAAAGCATCATTTATTAATCCAAATATGAAAACAGCTAATATTATTCCCATAATTAAGCTAAAAACTGGTTTTACAAAAGTCCCTTTTAGAATTATTGAAATTCCAAGAAGTATAATTGCAACCGGCCACAAATCCCAAATGTAGTACCAATCAATATCTACATTTGTATATCTGTTTAATAAATAAAGTGAGCCGAAAGTTATAAAAAAGAAGCCCCAAAATAAATTTGATGATTTCATAATTTTTTCTCTGTTTTATTTGCTGAGTTAAGTATTAAAAATAGTCCTAATAAAATTATAGCCGACATGAACAAAACCTCAAAATCGAAAGATGGAATAAATCTATCCGATAAAAACATTAAACCAACACCAATTAAGATTGCACCAAAAATTACTCTTCCTTTGTTGGAAGTTTCCGGAGTAATTTTGGTTTGAGAATTTATATTCTTTTCTTGAGAAATTCCGTTTGAATTTATTTCCGAATTATCCGAATAATTATTTGCAGAATTTTTTTGACCGTCGTTAATTATAGAATTATCATAAGGTTCTTCTTGAATTACAACCCATAAAATGATATAAACTAAAATTCCAAATCCGCTAAAAATTGTAAATAGAATTAGAAGAATTCTAATAATTACCGGATCAACTCCAATATAATCACCTAAACCTCCGCCAATTCCCGCAATTACTTTTTTTGTTCTGGATCGATATAATTTCTTTTCCATGTTAATCTCTCTGAATTTCTAAAATTTTAGACGGAAACAATAAAACAAAAGTTTGATAAATTAAATCACTTTCACAGTTATTCACCGAAAAAAAAGCTATGTTCACCGAAAATCATCTCAAAGTGCATATTTAAATTAAAAATATCGTAATAAAAGAATTTATTTGAATAAAATTTTGCCGTTAAATTTTTAAATGAGTGAAACAAAACTAATAATAAAAGAAATTGTATTAAAAAACTTAGTTACATATTTTTCTTGTTCACAATAAAGGAAATTCATTTTTATGAAAATTGGTTTGTGCCAAATAAATTCGATAATTGGAAAAATTGAATATAATAAATCAAAAATTTTGGAAGGCTATAAACAGGGAATTGAAGAAGGCGTTGATTTAGTAATTTGTCCGGAATTATCATTGTGTGGTTATCCTCCTCAAGATCTAATTGAAAAAGTTGAATTCAGAAGTGAAGTTTTAAAAGC
>JBGSKB010000641.1:0-5736 GCA_041741395.1 Melioribacteraceae bacterium | reverse complement strand
ATGCAAATCATATTTCTGAATTTTTGATGAACAATAATTTATTAAATGAAAATGATGCTAAAACAACCGATTTACAAGTTTTTGATAAGAAACATAAATTACCACAAATAATAAAATCAATAGTTTCCGCACCACTTTTAATTCAAAATAAAAATAATGGGTTTTTATTTGCAGCTAGAAAAAGTAACAGAATTTTTGAAGAAGAAGACAGTAAATCTGTAAGCACTTTTGCGGGTTTTGCATCTGTTGCAATTGAGAATGCTAAGCTTTTTGAGGAATCAATTGAGAAAGAAAGATTAGAAAAAGAGCTGGATGTTGCGCGCGATGTTCAATATAAAATTTTACCGCAGCAAACTCCCAAATATGATAATTTAGAAATTTCCGCTTTATTTGTTCCGGCATTTGAAGTCGGCGGCGATTATTATGATTTTTTCAAAATTGATGAAAATAAATTAGGAATTGTTATTGCAGATGTTTCAGGAAAGGGAATTGAAGCGGCGTTTGTAATGGCAGAAGTAAAAGGAGTTTTTTCTTCACTTTCCAAATTGATAAAAAATCCTAAAGAAATTTTGATTCAAGCAAACTCAATTTTAGAAAACTGTTTAACAAAAAAAAGTTTTGTAACAGCAATTTATGGAATTATTGATACATCAAATGGGATTTTCACTTTTGTAAGGGCGGGTCACGCTCCATTATTTTATTTTAATGGAAAAAATGTTGAAAAATTAATTCCTGAAGGAATTGGCCTTGGTTTGGATTTTACTAACAAGTTTGTTAATAGTATAAAAGAAATGGAAATTAAATTAAATAATAACGATATTTTGGTATTGTTTACAGATGGAATTAATGAAGCTCTAAATGAAAATAAAGAAGAATTTGGTTACCATAGATTGGAAGATGTAATAAATACAAATTCCCAATTATCAGTTGATTAATTATCAAATCAAATAATGAAATCAGTTACAACATTTTCTAAAAATAATTCACAACATGATGATATTACGTTAGTTTTATTAAAGTGGAATTCCCACAAAATAGAGGGAGAAAGTTAATGGCAGATTTTTATGTTCGCAAGGAGGGGGTTGGTAAAGTAAGTGTGCTGAATGTTAAAGGATTTTTAGATGCGCACACTGCACCCGAACTTGAAAATGCTTTTAATTCGCTTATTGATAGTAAGCAATTTAAAGTTGTTGTAAATTTTCGAGACCTTCAGTACATAAGCAGTGCTGGCTTAGGTGTTTTTATGGCTTATGTTGAAACAATGCGTGAAAATAATGGCGATATTAAATTCAGCAATCTTAAAGATGAAGTGTACAATATTTTTGATTTATTAGGATTTCCATTGTTATATGAATTCTTTAAAGATGAAAAAGATGCAATTGAAAAATTCATCCAGGAAAAATAGCTTTGAACAATTTTAGAAAAAATATTACAAAAAAAATTACTGTGAACAGCAGTACTGATAATTTATCTGTTATAAGAGATTTTATCCGTTCGGCTGCTAATGATGCCGGCTTTGATAATGACACTTCCGGTAAAATTGTATTAGCTGCAGATGAAGCGTGCACAAATATAATTAAACACGCTTATAAATATTCTAATAAAGGAAAAATAGAAATTAATATTTCCGTTAAAAGTAACAAGTTTTCAATTTCAATTTCTGATAATGGGGAACATTTTAATTCAACATCAATTCCGGAACCGGACTTGAAAAAATATTATCAAGAAAAGAAAGTTGGCGGATTGGGAATGTTTCTTATGAAAAAATTAATGGATGAGGTAAAATATTCTCAACCTAAAGACAAGAAAAATAAAGTTACACTTGTCAAATATCTTTCATAATTAGTTATGAACTTTCCAAACAATAACATTGCTTTACGTAATCTTTCTGCTCTCGTTGATTTTTCCAACAATATAAATTCAAATCTAAATTTAGATTTTGCTCTAAATAATTTATTATTAACTTGTTTTGGAAAACTTCAAACCACAAAGGGAATTATTGCACTTTTTGAAGAGAATAATCTTGAGCCTAAACTTTACAAAGGTTTTACTCAAATTGATGCGGAAAGAATTTCAAATTTGATTGTAAATAATTTAGATAGAAATTTTGATGATTTACTTCTTCAAGAAAATATTAAAATTTACGAACAAATTATTTCAACAGATAAAGTAATTGGATTTATTTTACTTGGTAAAAAACTTTCTCAAAAAGATTATGATGAAGAAGATCAACAATTTTTATCAACAATTGTAAAAATTGGAAGTGCTGCAATTAAGAATATTCAAAATTATGAAAAGCTAAATGAGTTAAATAAACAACTTGATAGCAAAGTAAATCAACTCAATTCCTTGTTTGATTTAGGAAAAGAATTCAGCAGTATTTTAGATATTGATAGAGTTTCAAAACTTCTTTCATTTGCAATAAGTGCGCAAATGCTGGTTTCCAAATTTGCAATTGTTTTAGTTCAAGAAAATAGTTTTGATATTTTGGAAAGTAAATTCAACAAAAAAAATCTTAATGATTTGTTAACAAATTGTGAATGTAAATTAATTTCTAAACCGGTTTTAACAAATAATTCGACAAATTTTGCGGAACTAAAGAATATTGGAATTGATGTAATTATTCCAATGATAATTAAAAATGTTACAAAAGGAATAATATTTCTCGGTAAAAGATTATCAAATAAAGATTATTCACCTTCAGATTTGGAATTTTTATCTTCGGTTGCAAGTTTAGCAATTATTTCAATTGAAAATAGTTTGCTATTTAAGCAAGCAATAGAAAAACAAAAAATTGAAAAAGATTTAGAAATTGCCAGAAATATTCAAAGAAATTTGCTGCCAAGAAAATTACCAAAATCTTCAAAGTTCGAAATTGAGGCAATAAATAAAACAGCTAAAATGGTTGGCGGTGATTTTTACGATATTGTTCAATTAACAGAAAATAAATTGCTAATTGCAATTGCAGACGTTTCCGGCAAAGGAATTCAAGCATCGTTGCTTATGGCAAATCTTCAAGCTTTTCTTAAAGCAATTTATAAACAGAACTATAAATTGGAAGAAGCGTCTAATTTTTTGAATGACGTAGTTTCTGAAAATACTACAAACGGAAGTTTTATTACTTTTTTCTGGGGAATTTTTGATTCAAGTACAAAAGAGTTTTCTTACGTAAATATGGGGCACAATCCGCCGTTGTTAATTAACAAGGATGGAATTAGAAAATTAAGAAAAGGTGGAATGATTCTTGGCGTAATGAAAACTTTAATTCCTTATGAAATGGAAACAATAAATTTATCATCGGAAGATGTAATTTTACTTTTTACGGATGGAATAACCGAAGCAATGGATATAAATGATAATGAATATACTGATGCTCGTTTAGAAGAACTTTTACTAAATTGTTATCAGCAAGATTCGAAAATGATATTAAATAATATTTTGGATGACATAAACAATCATACAATAGATTCAGAACAATCAGATGATATTACTTGTCTTGTTCTAAAAATAAAATAAATTATGTTAAGAAAATTTTTAGCAAAATACCGAAAAGAATTAATTCTTCCAGTTTCAATATTTATTGGAATAATTGGCTTTATTAATGTTTATTTTATTCTAAATATTACACCTCGCACAAATGATGAATGTTTGTGGAAACAAGAAAAAGTTCAAAAAGATAGTATTAGAATATATTTTGATTTAGTAAAATTTAATGGAATTACTTGGAATGCCGGAATTAGAGACGGCGATACTTTTCTAAAAATTGATGGGAAAAAATTAAGAAATTTATCACACGCTTCATATTTAGCAGATAGAAAACCAACCGGTGATTCTTTGATTTTTACAGTTTCAAGAGATGGAAAAGTTTTTGATACAACAATTAGAGTTAAAAAAATTATTGATATCGGCGGATTAGCTTTTTCATTACTTGGAATAATTTGGCTTGCAGTTGGATTTGTAGTTCTTTCTTCAAAACCTTATGGTTTTACTCAATTACTTTTTTATAGAATTGGAGCGTTGTTTGTATTATCAAATACTGTTTTTCTTTTCGGAGGGAATCACTTATTAAATCCAGTTCATAGATATCCTATTTTTACACTTTTGGCAGATTTAGCATGGGTTGTAAGCTCTGTATTTTTACCTTTCATGATAGTATATTTTTTCTGGGTTTTTCCTCTTGAAACAAAAATTATTAAAAAGAAATTAACTTCTAAAATTTTAGTAATTGTCCCATCGGTTTTAGCAATTCTTGCGATAATTTCAAGAATTGTATTTGTTTACTATCCAATTTCAACGTCGCAAAATTTTGATAATAAAGCTTCTTTTTTTCTGATTTTACTAATTAATGGTTTAATGTTAATTGCATTATTTATTGGATTAATTTCACTTTTTAAAAGCTATCTAAAACTTACTGATCCCACAGAAAGAACTTCTATTTTTATTGTTTTAATCGGCTATACAGTTGGAATGTTTTCAATAATTTACGTAAACACTCTTGCAAATGTTTTAGCAGAATCAATATTTAATAATCCCGAATATTACTTGCCAATTTTCTTAATAATTTTGTTACCGCTAAGTTTTGGTTATTCAATTTTTAGATATTCCTTATTGGATGTAAGCGATGTTTTGAAAAATACAATTCTCTACGGAACTGCAACAATTACAATAGCCGGAGTTTATTTTTTATTGATTTATGTAATTGGTCAATCAATTAGTGAAGCAATTACATCTGAATATCAAGGCGTTGTTGCCGGAGGAATTTTTATAATTTTTGCACTAATTTTTCAATCAACGAAAGACCGTTTTCAAAACGTAATTACAAAATATTTTTATCCCGAACAATTTGCTTATCAAAAAGTATTAATGAAATTCAGCAACGATATATCAACAATTGTTGGAATGGATAATATTTTAGATTCTGTTTTAGAAACTTTTGTCGATTCGCTAAAAGTAGAAAAATTTGGAATCGCTATAAAAGATTTTAATACAAATGAATTTATTTTGAAAAGGGAAGATGGTTTTGTAAATAAAAAATTAACCTTTACAAATTGTGAAAATATTATTGAAACAAAAATAAATGAAAAAGTGGAACTGAAACATCCAATTGCTTTCGATCAAACCGAATTTGAATTTATTTTTCCTTGTGTTTACAAAGAATTGGTTGCAGAAGGAGTTTATACAATAATTCCTCTTTATATTAAGAAAAAAATTGTTGGTTTATTATTATTTGGATTAAAACATTCTGGGGCTCAGTTTGCCGGAAAAGACATTGAGCTTTTAATCGCAGCGGCAAATCAAACAGCAGTTTCTTTGGAAAATGCAAGATTATATGAAGAAGAAGCTAAGAAAATTAAAATGGAAAGGGAATTAGTTGTTGCTCGACAAATTCAAGAAGGTTTGCTGCCAATTAATATTCCAAAATTAAATAATTTGGATATTGCCGGTGTTATGATTCCCGCAATGCAAGTCGGCGGTGATTATTATGATGTTATAAAAATTACTGATACACAAATGTTTATTGTTGTTGGAGATGTTTCCGGTAAAGGACTTTCAGCTTCTTTTTATATGTCAAAACTTCAAACAATGATTCAGCTTTTTTGCACAGATACAAGATCGCCCAAAGAAGTTCTTTACGAATTGAATAAAAGAATTACCGGAAATATTGATAAACAATGGTTTATAACATTAACAATTGCTTTTATTGATGTTGCAAAAAGACAAATTAAAATTTGCCGA
>JBGSKB010000640.1:0-1965 GCA_041741395.1 Melioribacteraceae bacterium | reverse complement strand
ATGTTATGAATGTGACTTTTTACAGTATATGTTGAAATATGAATTTTTTGAGCAATCTCTTTGTTACTCATACCATCGCTTAATAACTCAATAACTTCTCGTTCGCGTTTTGTCATTTGTACTGCTTTTTTTAGTTGCGTTTTGTCTTCTCTTACTGCATGGTCAACAATTTGAGAAAAAAGTGAATCAATTAAAATAGGAGGCAGCACGGTTGAACCTTCCGCAACTGTTCGAATAGTTATTAAGAAATCATTAAGTGATGCATCTTTAAGAATGAATCCGTTGGCACCGGCTTTTACGTACTGTAATATATCAGCTTGAACTGGTGCAAGATCCATAACAATAATTTTTGCTTCGGGAAAATCTTTTTTTACTATTTCAACAACGTGTAAACTATTTTGATTGCGTAGCCCTAAATCCAATAAAACCACATTGGGTTTTAATTGCTTAATTTTTATAAGAGTATTTTTGCCATCTCCAGATGCAGCAATAATATAAATGTCTTTATACGGTTTAAGAATTGATAAAATTCCATCTCTTAACAATTTGTTATCTTCAATTAACAACAATCTGATTTTTTTCATAATATTTTCATTCTGAATTTATAAATACTCAAATAAAATTTTACAATCTAATATTTACTGGTTTGTGCCAAAACTAAAATGCAATAAATTAAGAAAGATAACAATCGAGCGAAAGGATGATAAATGAACTACATCTTTGGAATGAACTATCAATTATAAAAAGTGGATATTTACATATCCACAATTCTACAACTGATTTACAATTCATTTTTTTGAGATTTCAACTCTCGTGATCTTAAATTAATTTAAGAACTTAAGAATTGGAAAAAAGGTCGAGTATTCAATACCAGGTAAAACTTTAATATTAAAAATCTTAGTGTATTCAAATTCTTTAATCTCATTTGAAAAATTATCCCTTCCAAATACAACTTTTTTGCCAAATTTATTTACAGATAAAAAAAATGGTTTAAATTCAACCTGGTGATATTTATAGATTAATCTAATTTTTTGATTTTTTAAGATAGCTTTATTAAATATTTCGGATTTCATAATTCCCTCAATTTTAAGAATGCTAATTTCTATTTTTTATTCAAGAACCAACAAATCCTTATTTCCTGTAACTAAATTTTGATTAACATTCAATTTAAAGAAAACTAGAGATCAATAATTCCAAGACCCTTTTTTTCATTTTGCTTCTCTCTTTTTGCAGCTTTTTTTTCTTTAATGGTTTTTAATGGTTTTTTCTTTAATCCTTTTTTAGCATCTTGATTTTTGCTCATGATATAACCCTTCTTTTTAAAATCAATTATATAATTTGCTTTTACTTTGTAATTTGTTTCATTTTTAATTCATTTTTATCTTTTCCACTATCATGAATAACACCATGAATTTCTGATGAAATATTTACCTTTTTTTCTTGTTGGAGTATTGTCAACAATTCATACATTTCTGGATCGTCTAACATACATTTTGCAAGAATTGTCATTTCTTCTTTATTTCCGCTCGTACTGTCAATCATCATGGACAGCATTTTAACTCGCATTCCAGAATCTGAAGATATCTTATTCATAAATACTTCATTTTGATCTTCCAAAATTGGAGTACTAACTTTAGTATCAGTCTGAGCCATTAGTGAAAATGACATAAATACTATCAATAACAAAATTATTTTTTTCATTGCTTGTTTCCTTTTAATGTGTGGTTAATTTTAACATGATTCATGCTATTTAACAATAGTGCTTAAGAATGAAAAAGGAATTAATCTTTTGTTTGAAAGAATACTTAAAATCTAATTATCAATTAGTGAAGTAGTATCTATTGCAGTTTGGTATGCATTTGAAAGATGTGCATGTTTAGCTATTTGAACACGAGTATTTAATGCTAATTTTTCAAGGATATTGTGAACATGACTTTTAACTGTGTATGTTGAAAGATGTAGATT
>JBGSKB010000639.1:0-1969 GCA_041741395.1 Melioribacteraceae bacterium | reverse complement strand
TTATTCAACTTTGGAAGAAGCAAAAACAAATCAGTCAAAATTATAACAGAATCTAAGGAATAAATATGTCAATATTATCAATGCTTTCAAAAGGCGGATGGTTAATGATTCCGCTGTTTATAAGTTCAATTATTGCAGTGGGAATAATTGTTGAAAGATATATTGTAATTAAAAAATCAAAATTAAATGTTCCGGCGTTTTTAGTAAAAATCAGAGGAATGCTGATTAAAGAAGATATTTCCGGTGCAATTAGTTATTGCATCGAGGAAAAATCACCAGCTGCAAATATTATTAAAAGCGGATTGAAAAAATATCATTTAGGTCATGAAAGAGTTAAAGAATCAATTGAGAATGCGGGAAGACAAGAAGTTGCAAAATTAGAAAAAGGTTTATCAATGGTTGCAACAATTTCTGGAATTGCACCGTTGTTAGGTTTTTTGGGAACAGTAACCGGTATGATTCAAGCGTTTATGCGAATTCAAGATTTACAAGGTTCTGCAAATCCAAGTGATTTAGCTGGCGGAATTTGGGAAGCTTTAATTACAACTGCTGTTGGATTAGCAATCGGAATTATTGCATTAGCATTTTACAATTATTTAACATCCGGAATTAGTAAATTAATACTTGATATGGAAGTTGTTACAAATGATGTTCTTGATATTATTGAAGAAATAAGTCGCGGGAATAAAGTAATTCAAGAAGACATTGAAATAGAATTATAGGACTACAATGAAATTTGAAATGAAAGAAAAACCGTTAAGCGCATTTAACTTTTCGTCTTTGACAGATATAGTTTTTTTACTTTTAATATTCTTTTTACTTTCTTCGCAATTTGTAATTCAAACTGGAGTAAAAGTAAAATTACCGGCTTCAAAAATGAATGAGCAAAGTATGGCAACAAAACTTATTGTTTCTATTACAGAGGAAAATGAAGTTTATGTTGGAAGTGAAAAAACAGATATTTCTTCTGTTGCATTAAAGTTGGTTGATCTAATGCAAAATATTACGGAAAATAATTTAGTAATTCGTGCTGATAAAACTGTAGATATAGATTTAGTTATTCAAGTTATTTATGCTGCAAAAGCAGTTGGAATAGAAAGATTCACAATTGAAACAGAGAAACAGTCATTTTGAAAAATAAAAGAAATCCATATATATTATCAATTGCATTTCATCTAATTTTATTATTGATATTGTATTTTATTAAATTCAATTCGGAACCAGCTGAAGAAGAGTATGTCACTATTGGGTTTGGATCAATTGGGAATTTAAGTTCAGCCGGTGTTTTAGCAAAAAATCCCGCTGAAGAAAAACAAATTAAAGAACCAGAAAAACAAGAAGTAGTAAAACAAGAAGTTGTTAAAAAAGTTGAATTGCCTAAAGTTCAAAATCCCGATGAAACAAATGATGTTGTAGTAAGTGCTGATAAAAAACAAAATGATAAAGTTACCAAACCGGAAGAAGTTCAACCAATTCCAACAAAAGAAGAAGAAGCTGGAAAAGGAAAAGAAGAAACTGGCGAAGGTGATGCAAGTTTTGGATTTGAAATTGATTTTGGCGGAAAGGGCAAAAGAAAAATTTATAGTTATTCACTTCCTCCATATCCGGAAGGAGTTTCAAAAGAAATTGATGTAAAATTAAAATTTACAATTCTTTCTGATGGAAGCGTCGGAAGAATTTTACCTTTAGTTAAAGCAGATTCAAAACTTGAATTAGTAGCAATAAATTCTTTAAGACAATGGAGATTTGAACCGCTTCCGGAAAGAGCAAAAAATATTGAACAAACTGCAGTTATAATATTTCCGTTTAGGCTGAGGTAGAATTTATATCTTTATAATAAATTTTAAAGAAGAAGAATTCAGCAATTGTTAAAATTGTTAACGCAATTGTATCTCTATCAAAATAAATTCCAAATCCTTCCGGTTCAAAAATAAGTTTTACAAGCATTCCAGAAAGCGACCAACCAACA
>JBGSKB010000638.1:0-29936 GCA_041741395.1 Melioribacteraceae bacterium | reverse complement strand
GTTTTTCAGAATTGTAAAAATTAATATTTATACCCCTTTGCTTCATCATCAGAAGTCTCAACTCCCAAGCCATTTGCAATTCTATTTGCAAAATTAAAATAGCTTACAACTAAATTAACATTCAAAATATCTTCATCGCTTAAATCATGAATTCTTAAATTCTGAACATCATATTCATTTACTAATCCCGGAGTAACAGTTAATTTTTCTGCATAATTTAAAATTGCATGAATGCGGATCGGAAATTCAATCGATTTATAATCACTAATTAACATATTTATTTTGGCTTCATCATTCCAATAAAACTTTAAAGCCTCTGCATGATGATGAATACAATAACTGCAATTATTCAGCGATGAAACAACAACCGCAATTAATTCTTTTTCTTCTCTTGTAATATTTGATACATTAAACATTATTGATAGATGCAAATCCAAATGATGTTTCATTGTTTCTGCATCTAAACTATGAATTTTCATAATGTTAGAAATTTTTCCTCTTGCGTTTAATAATTCATCATACACTTCATTTAATTTTCCCGTTGCGTCTTTTTCATTTATTTGCTTAATCCAAGGCATTTTATTTTCCTTCTAAATTCTAAAAATGAATTATTGATTATTTTTACTTTGAGCCAAATACAAATTAAGTCTTACCAGAATTTTATTCAACAATTTTATTTTATAAATTTATAAAAAGAAAATTTCTGAAATATTCAAATTGTCATTCTCGTGATCCTTTAGCCGACGGACGGGAATCTATAAAATTTTCTTTGGATTCCCACTTTCGTGGGAATGACAAGCAAATATTTTTGAAAAGTTCCAATAAATAAATTTTGATATGTATGATACAAAATAAATTTTACTCTGATTTTGATTTTGAAAGACTAAAAAAAAGTGAACGACATGATTACCGCTCGCCATTTCAAATTGATAGAGACAGAATAATTCATTCTTCGGAATTTAGAAGATTGCAAGGAAAAACTCAAGTTTTCTTACCGGGAGAATATGATTATTACCGCACTCGTTTAACTCATTCTATAGAAGTTGCACAAATCGGAAGATCAATTTGTCATTATTTAAAATCATCTCAAAAAGATATTCTTTCAGATAATTATTTTATTGACGAAGATTTAGTTGAATCTGCTTGTTTAACTCACGATTTGGGACATCCGCCTTTTGGTCATGCCGGAGAAAGAACTTTGCATAAGTTAATGAAAGATTACGGCGGATTTGAAGGCAATGCTCAGACTTTAAGATTAATTACAGAAATTTTTTATAAAAATGAAAATGATAGAAGGGGAATGAATCCAACGCGTGCGTTTATTGATAGTATTCTGAAATACAAAAGTTTGTACAGTGAATTAGAAAATCCGGAAAATCATTTTATTTATGATTATCAAATCGAGTTTATAAATTTTGCGTTTAATAATAATTTAGATAAAACAAATTTTACTTCCGGTGAGGAAATAAATTCGTTCAGAAGTATTGAGTGCCAAATTATGGATTGGGCAGACGATACTGCTTATGCAATAAATGATTTGGTTGATAGCATTTCCGGTGGATTTATAAATATTTATAAATTACATCATTGGAAAGAACAGAATAAAAATTCCATTACTGAAAAACAAATAATTTATATTGATGAAATTATTCAATGGATTAAAGATGATAAATACAAACAAAAATTTGGTTCGCAAATTGGCGATTTTATTTTAGCTTGTAGTCTTGATCCGGCAAAATCAATATTTGATAATTTTACAAATCGTTATAAATATAATTTAGCAATTGAAAAAGATTATCAAGATAAAGTTAATCTTTATAAAAAAATTTCCGTGGAATTGGTTTTCAAATCTGCACAAATTCATCAGATGGAATTTAAAGGCGATAAAATGCTGACCAATATCTTTAAAGCACTTGAAGAAAATTATATTATGTCAATTCAATCAATGCGACTTTTACCGGAATTTACAGACAGATTAATAAGAAATGAAAAAGATCCGGATATTAGAGCAAGATTGGTTTGTGATTACATGTCGGGAATGACAGACTCTTTTGCAATTAGGAATTTTAAGCGACTTTTTGATTCCGATTACAGTTCGATAAATGATATTGTTTAACTTTCTTGTTGACAAAATATAAAATATCCATTTTAATAGACGATAATACTAAAAAAAAGTGATGAAATGATAGGACGAATTTTTACAATTTTATTCTACACAATTTTTTTTGTAGCAATTATCGCGGTTGCAGCAAGATATACTTTTTCAGTATCATATCTTCCTTTAAATATTCATTCTAAATATTATAAAACTTCAAACCTTGCAGTTGAAGGTTATGATATGGTTTTTTATTTCAATGAAAAAGATTCCTATAAGGGAAATGATATGTTTTTTGTAAAATGGGATGATTATAATTGGCTATTTAAATCTTCAACAAACTTAAATCTTTTTAAAGCAAAACCAGAAAAATATGCACCGCAATTCGGCGGATATTGTAGTTATTTAATTACCAAAAATATTGCTTATCCACCCGATCCAAAAATTTTCCAAGTTTATAAAGGCAAGGTGTATCTGTTTTCAAGTGAATCTAAAAAAGAAGCCTTTGTTTCTGATATTGACAATTTTATTACAAAAGCTTCTACGAATTGGAATAATTAATTTATCTTTCAGCTAAAATTAATTTAACTTCTTCCAGTTTTGTATTTCTTTCAATAGTAAGTGTAATTTCCTCACCGGGCTGATGTTCTTTCAGCAAATCAGAATATTCTTTTAATGATTTACATTCTTTTCCATTTACTTTTTTAATAATATCTCCAACTAATAATCCAGCTTTTGAACCCGGAGAATTTTCGGAAACTGCCGCAACTTTTACACCTACTCCGGAATAAGCAAAATCCGGCATAGTTCCAGTTGAAACTTTTCTTCCTTCTTTAGGTTTTTCATTATCATTTATTGTTGTACTTTTATTTTTATTCATTTCTCCAATAAATTCCATCGCATCTTCTCTATCTGCCAAATAAACTAAAGTTTCTCTGGCAACAGTAATTATTTTTACTAAACCATCTGCATCAATTTTTTCAATTTTATCACTTGGTTTATGATAATCTTCATTCGGTCCACTGAAAAATTGCACAGCCGGAATTCCTTTTTCAATAAATGCAACTTGGTCGCTTGCATCTAATTCTTGAGTAATAATTTCAGCAGCAATTCCGGTTGTATATTCGGTTCCCATAAAAATAAATTTCCATTTGCGAGCAGAGTTTCCGTTTAAAATCATAATTTTCTTTCCATGCAATCTTCCAACTGTATCAAAATTCAAATTTGCAAAAATTTTATCAGATGGAAATTTTTTATAATTCTCAACAAAATATTTTGAACCTACTAATCCAGCTTCTTCACCACTAAATGCTGCAAAGATTATTGTGCGAGCCGGTTTTAACGATTTTCCTAAAACTTCAGCAACTTCCAATAAAACAGAAACACCGCTTGCGTTATCATCGGCACCATTATGAATTTGTCCTTCTTTCCCTTTTCTAACATCGGGCCAGCCTAATCCTAAATGATCATAATGTGCGGAAACAACAACGGCTTCTTTTAAATTCGGATTTGCACCGGGAATAATTCCAATAACATTTTTGATTTGTAAATTTCCTTTTCCATGAAATACTTTTTCAAAAGTTTGAAAATAACTTCCGTCATCATTTCCGGGTTTTAATCCATATTCAATAAATTTTTCTGAAATATAATTTGCAGCATTATCCAATTCTTTGCTGCCCAATTCTCTTCCTTTCATTTCATCGGATGCAAGATATGAAATATGATCCATCATCCTTTTTGAAGAAAATACCGGAGCTAATTCTGCCAATGCTTTTCTCTGTGGAAACTTTATTTCACTTTGGTTTCCTTTAGAATTTATAATTTTTACTAATGGAGAATTTATAACCGCCCATTGTCCTTTATCAATATTAGTCGGCTCGCTTCCTTCAAAAGCTAAATAACTGTATTTTCCATAATGCGGAAGTTTTCTTACTAATCCGGAATCTGCTTTTTCATTTCCAATTGATAAATAGACAATTGCATTATTCAAATTTTCCGCATTCTTGATTGATACAATAAAACTGTTATTGTTTTTTGAATGAACTTTTGATTCGAATTTTATTGAGTCTTTTCCAATTTCCGAGTTAAATTGCGATAGAGAATTATTTACAATTGATCGGAATTTATTTTCTCCTAAAATCCAAACAGCTTTATCGTTAGGGATATTTTCAATTTCATTTTGATTTTTTATCTCAAACTTTTCTTCATTTCCTTTTATCCACTGATTAACAAAGTTTTGGTAGATTTTATAATTTTTATCATTATCATTTGGTAAAATCATTAAAGTTTTTTCTGCACCAAACGCTGTAGAAAGTGCGGCTGGAATTTCATTTACATCTAATATTCTAAATACATCAAACTGCGGATCGACCAATATTTTTAATGGTTCAGACGTTAGTGTTAAAGATATTTTTCCTTCTTTGTCATTCAGTTCACAATTTTCAATTTGTATTCCACTTTTATTAATTATCGCAACCGGCACATTAATTCTAAAATTTTCTCCATTTTGAATTTGCTTTAAATTAAAATTCAGATTAAAAACATCACCAAATTGTTCAACTTTTACATTTTCCAAACTTAATTTTGGAGCTCCGGTTTTTTCAATCCATTGTGAAAAAAACCATTTTAAATCTTTACCGGTTGTTTCTTCAAAAGCAATACGGATATAATCAAAAGAAGCTTTCTTAAATTTGTTGTTTCTATTAAAAACTTGAAATGCTTTTGTAAATGATTCATCACCGACCAAATTTCTTAACATGTGAAAAACCATTAAAGATTTTCCATAACCAATTGCCTCACTTGCGGCATCGTGTCGTGATAAAAATTTATTAAGCGGAAAATCATTATTTGATTTTACATAATCAGAATATTTTTGCAAAGTTGATCTTCGATATTCCTCAGCTTGTCCGCGCTGTTCTTTAATCAAATGATCAGCCATATAAGCAGTTAAACCTTCGCACCAATTTCCTTTTTCAAAATCAACATAGACACTGTTTCCCCAATAATTATGAAGAAGTTCGTGCGGATATGAAGAATGCAAAATAAACGGGAAGCGAATGATTTTTTCACCAAGCAAAGTGAAAGAAGGCATTCCATAACCGGTTTCCCAAAAGTTTTCAACGAGTGCAAATTTTGTATATGGGAAAGGTCCAACTAATTGTCTGTACATTTCCAAATATTGAGCTGTAGTTTCTAAATATTTATTTGCAAGACTTTCGTCCGGAGTTCGCAAAAAAGCAAACGCATCAACTGATCCGGTTGAATATTTATATTCATTAAATTTCGCTGCTACTAAAAATATTTCTTCTTGCGGAGTTGGAGAATCCCAAGTATCAATATGAAAATTACTTTCTGATTTGTCCTCAGTTCGTTTTCCTTGACTAACAGTTTTCCAATCTTTTGGCAATTCTGTTGTTAATTCAAAACTTACTAATTCGTCTTTAACTGTCGGAATCCAATAAGTTGAGCCGGCTAAGTAAATTCCCAAATCACTAATTATTCCAGGTGATTCACTAAATCCGCGCTGATAGTTTTCTTCACTTTGCTTTATTGGTGATTCAATTTTGCCAGAATATTCAATAATTATTTTTAAATCTGCATTTGGGATAAAGTCAGAAATAACATATTTATTAACCTTTAAAGAAGATTTTTCTTCTGCATTATCTCTATCCATTCCAATATCTTCAAGCATGACAGCTTTTTCAATTAGTGATATTTTTGCATCTTTAGAAATTAATTTAAGTCCCATATTTTCATTTAAGCTAAATTCAATGTCTTTTATCAGAAATGTTTTATTGAAAGTTATTTGATCCACAACATTTATTTTAGATTCTGTCGGATTTATTTTAACATTTAATTTATGATGAATTTTTGCTTCTTGTGCAAATAAAGAAAAAGCAAAAACTAATAATGCAATAAAGATTTTTTTTATAATCATTTTTACTCCAAAAAATATTAAAGATAGCACTCGGATTAAACAGATTGAACAGATTCAAACGGATTTCAAAGATTTAAACTTATTCTCAAAAATCATTCTTTTAAAGTACGGTTCTTTACCAAAATTCAATATAAATCCTATTTCTATTGAAGTGGCTTTTAAATAATTTATTAATTGAGCTTCATGTTCCTTGATAATATTTTCTGCTGACTTTAATTCGAGTATGATTTTATCATCAACAATAATGTCCGCATAATAATCACCTACATTATGATTTTTATAATAAACATCAATTTTCCTTTGTGAATCACAATTTAGTCCCAATAATTTTAATTCAATTAACATTGCTCTTTCATAAACCTTTTCTAAAAATCCAAATCCGAGATCATTATAAACATTATAAAACGCTTTAATTATTAAATCAGTAGTTTCTTTATATAATAAATTCATTTTATCCGTTTTTATCAGTTTGATCTGTTAAATCAGAGTGCTATTTATCTTACAATTATTTTAACTGGATTTTCAACTTTTAAATATTTTTTTGCAACTGCAAATACATTTTCTGCTTTCACACTTTTTAATGCTTCAAGAGATTTTGAATCATAAAAAATATCATTATGAAAATATTTTGAGTGCGCCAAATAATAAGCTTGGTTTATACTTGATAATCTTCTAAACATAATTTTTCCCAAATACATATTTACCGATCTTTCAACTGCTTCTTGCGAAATTTTTCCCAAATATTTTTCAGTAAAAAAATTGGAAAACTGTGGAATAAGTTTTTCAACATTTTCTGGTCGCGTTCCCATATTTATGTAAAACATTACTTTATCATTTCTAATTTCAATTCCGGCACTCATTCTGTAAGCCATGCCTTGTTTTTCCCTAACATCAAAAACTATTTTATCAGAAAGCAGCATTGATAGAACTTCTAATGAGGCTTTATCATTTTGCTCAATATTCTTTTGAAATCCATAATAGATAAATGATTGCTCGCCACCAATATTTTCATCAACATTTATCGCTGCGGAAATATTCTTAAACTCTTTTTCAAAAGCCGGATTATTAATTGCATCAACTAATTTTACTTTTTTAAATTCTGTGAAAAATTTATTAATATTTTCCGGAGATTCTTTTGAAACAACAGAAACAATTATGTTATTCGGATTGAAATAATATTTCGCAAATTCCAATAAATTTTCATAAGTGAGTTCTGTTTTACCGGAATTATATTTCTGTTCAGTGAACAAAATTTCATCGGTTTTTTTCTCAAACATTTTTTGTGATGCGTTTCCGTGTCCCATCATTGCTGGCATTTTTGCTTTTCCGGTAACTTTCATAAATTCTTCTTGAGTAGGAACAAACGAAAGCATTTGTGCATTTAAAAATTTTATTGCATCTTCAATATTATCTGCTAAACCTTCAACTCGTATATAACCAAATTCCGGACTCAAATAAATATTATCCATTGGAATAAATGGATTATCATTAACCGTAAATTCAAATCCATATTTTAAACTTTGTTTTTGAACTTCTGAATTCTTCATTCTTTCACCAAAAGTATCATGCAATATTTTTGCGGCATCTTTTCCATATTTTTCTTCATAAGCTGCTTTGTTCTTTAGCAAATAATGGATTGCCAATAAATCGCTTCCGGTATTTTGTTTTGCAATTACTTCTGAGCCATTTGTGTTTTCAAATATAATTGGCAATTGAACATCATTTTTTACTTCTTCTTTTGAAGCAGAATTTGCATGCTGAATAATTACAATCAGGTCTTGATTGATTTTAAATTTATTGATTTCTTCCGCAGCCACCAAAAATCCTTCACCGGAATATGAAGATAAAATAGACTCAATTCCATATTGCGAAAGATGATCAGCATTATAAATTCCAAACATGTGCGGTTTTTCAATATTCTGCTGAAATGCTGTTTTAGCTTTTGTTTTTTCTGTTTCTACAGTTTCATTTGTCAAAATAAAATTTGTTGAGTTTAATAATGATATAAGCGAATCCTTAATTCCATTAAGGTTATCCTCCGAATTAATTATTAAAGTTGCTTGCAAATAATTTTTAATTTTGAATTCGCGGGTTTTAAATTCTAATCCATCAATTTCATTATTATAAAAACTATTTAATTTTGATTTTAAGTTTTCACTTTCGTTTTCAAGAATTAATTCTAAGCCTTCAAAGAATTCTAAATTTTCCGGATTGGGCAAATTGAAGAATAATTGCAATTGCGTTTTTTCACCATTGTAAAATCTATGATATATTTTTTTATCATTTTCAAAATTTGGGATATTATTAAATCCTGAATTCAATCCAAAGTTTTTTACTTCACTAATTACTCCGGGTTTTTGTTTTCCATAAATTTCATTTAAATTTTTTAACATTTCATCCGATTTGAAATTCCCAACAACGCTAATAATCATATTATTCGGCACATAATAATTTTTATAAAAATTATAAACATCATTTCTGTTCATATTTTTAATTGTTTCATAAGTGCCTAAAGTTGGCAGAGAAAGTGAATGTCCTTTGTAAATTATTGATAAAATATTTTGTTCAATTTGCTCATCTGAATTTCCAAGACTTTTTGCAATTTCTTCAAGCACAATTCCTTTTTCTTTTTCAAATTTTTCTTCGGGAATTGTTGAATCAAATAACATTGCAGCTTGTAGTTTCATTCCTTCAATAAAGTTTTCAGTGGGAGTCACCATCATAAAATTTGTGTAAAACTCAGAAGTATTTGCATTATTATATCCGCCAATTTTATCTGTTGCATCATACAATTCTTTTTGCGTCATTGTAGCTGTTCCGTTAAACAATAAATGTTCAAGCATATGACTCATTCCGCTTGTTGCAAAATTTTCAAAAGCAGAGCCAACTTTTACAAGTGTGTTTATTCCGGTCATTGGCAAAGATGGTTTTTCAATAAGTAAAACTTGAATTCCATTATCTAATTGATAGATTGAAACTCCATCTGGAATTTTGCTAATTTTTTCTTTTGAAAATGTGTCAATGCTTACCAACAAAAACAGAAAAAATACTACATATTCTATTTTAAATAGAAAATTTTTACTTATCATTTATTCCTCAAATTATAATTATCATATAGCAAAACTTAACAAAAGATAAAATGTATTACTATACAAGAATATTTCATAAACTTTGTATAATTTGATTATATGATTTTTGGAATTTAATTTTACCACCATTATTTGAATTTAAAATGAAACAAAACGTAATTATATATTTTTTTCTGATATTAGGAATTTTTTCAATTTCTTGCGATGAGAAAAACGAAGTTGTTTTCGAACCCGAAGCTACTTTAATTTGGTCTGGTGATTATGATAATGGCGGCTGCGGATTTTTTATTGAAATTGATAGCGTTCTTTACAAACCGGAAAATGAAGGAATAATTCCGCCGGCATTTAAAGTTGATAGAAATCTAAGTACTACAATTCAATATATAGATTTAATGTATGAAATTGAAACTGATTGCAATTTGGAATCTTATTCGGTAAAAGCAAACGCAATAAAATTAACCTCAATGGATTTAAACGAAGAGTTAAACTAATTTAGTTTCCCCACATTTGAATTGATGTTATTACCCAAACAATTTGCGCAATAATAAACCAAGCAATTGCCGATAAAAAACTAATTAAAATACAAGTCTTCTTAACTGGTTTTTCTGGATCTTTAATTTTTAATTGTTTGCAAAAATATCTAACCATAAAAACAAAAAAAGCCGCAATTAATAATTGAATTGAAACAAGAAAAATCCATTCTGAATTTGATTTCTCAGAAATTTTTTGAAATGATAAAAGAATTTTCATAAGAATTAATTTAAGTTTTTAAAGGTATAAATTTAATTAAACTGAAAAAAGAATAACAAAAAAAAGACTCCTTAGAAATTAGTGATTTTATTTTTGTCAGAAAATATTAAAATTTATATAACAGCTTACTATTCAAGAATCATAAATTGTTAAAATTTCTTGAATGACTTATCGAAAATAACTTTTCTTGCCTTACAATTTTAGAAAAAAAGTTACAATAAATCATTTAGTTATTAATTTTTTATATTAATAATTTAAGTTTTCATCTTTATATTAGTGTAGTAATTTAACGCTAATCGAGGGAAAAATGTTTTTTAGATTATTGTCTACAATTTTATTTTTAATTTCAAATTTTTTGTTTGCACAATCAAATCAGCATCTTATTAAAGAAAATGCACCAAGTATTTTTATTAATTGTTTGTTTTGTGATTTGAATTTTATTAAAGAACAAATTCCCATTGTAAACTATGTTAATGATAGAAACGATGCTGATATCAACATTCTTTTCACTTCGGAAAGAACTGGTGCCGGAGGTTATGAAAGAACTGCAATATTTTTTGGACAAAATTTATTTAATGGGAAAAATGATACACTTAAGTTTTCATCTCTACCAAATGAATCTGAAAATATAACAAGAGATAAAACTGTTGAGTTATTAGAACTTGGTTTAGTAAATTACTTATCAAAATCTCACGTTGCTGATGAAATTCAAATCTTATTTAAAACTCAAGAGCAAGTAAAAACAAACGAAAAAGATCCGTGGGATTTTTGGGTTTTTCGAACTGCACTTAACGGTTACCTTAACGGAGAAAAAAGCTATAATTATTTAAATTTATATGGTACTATTTCGGCAAGCAGAGTAACATAGTTTTCAAAGTTTTACACAAGATTTTTCGGATCTTACAATGAAAACAACTATGAGGTTGACTTAGGTAATGGCTTAGAAAGTATTAAAAGTTTTAGTCGAAGTCTTTCTTTTTACTCACACAATTATTTTACAATAGATGGGCATTGGTCGTGGGAATTTTCTGCAAATATTAATAAATCCACATATTATAAAATCGATTTAAGTGGTGAAGTTTCTCCAGAAATCGAATATAATTTTTTTCCATATTCAGTTTCAAACGAAAGACAACTAAGATTGTATTACGAAATTTCTCCCATCTATAATAATTATTCGGCGGAGACAATTTATTTCAAAATGGATGAAATGCTATTCAGCCATCAGCTTTCCGCAACGTTATCTTTAATTGAGCAATGGGGAAGTACATCAATTACTATCAGCGGAATGAATTACTTTCACGATATAAGCAAATACAGTTTAGATATTTACAGCAGTATTTCATAGCAATTGTTCAAAGGATTTTCTCTTAATTTAGACGGCAGCTATTCAATAATTAGAAATCAAATATCGCTGGCAAAAGGAAATGCAAGTTTGGAAGAAGTATTGCTGCAAAGAAGACAATTGCAAACCGGATTTTACTTTTGGGGAAGTTTTGGAATTTCTTATTCGTTCGGATCAATATACAATAATATTGTAAATTCAAGATTTGGAAACTGAAATCTTAAAAGAGAACTAAATGTGGTTATTAAAAGTATATCAAAAAATTATTTTTATAAAGGGTTGATTATTATATCAACCCTTTAAAAGAAGAAAATATTATTATTTTTGAATAACTAATTTTTTAGCATCAACAAAATTTCCTGCCTGAATTTTATATACATAAATTCCACTTGAAAGATTGCTAGCATCAAAATTAACAGAATATGAACCAGCAGATCTAAAATCATCTACCAAATTTGCAACTTCTTTTCCTAGAATATCATAAACTTTTAAAGAAATATGATTATCCGTTGGAAGTGCAAAACTAATTGTTGTAGCCGGATTAAATGGATTAGGATAATTTTGGGATAGATTAAATTCGGTTGGAAGTGTTTCAATTATCTCTGATGCAGATTCTTTTGCAAACTGATGCATTCTTAATACTGCTTTTTCAGCATTTACTCTACCATACCCAAAGTATTTATCTTGAAACATTGGACCTATATCATCTGCTGTTCTTCTTAAAGTTTGTAAAACTGCATCCGGAGGAAGAGAACCACCGGCTTCACCAATAATTAATGCGGCAACTCCAGATACGTGTGGAGCAGCCATACTTGTACCAACACTCCAATACCATGCACCAGCTGAACCAGTACTAAATACAAAATCAAAGACATAACATGGACGGGTAATTCCCGCTACCGTACAACTTTCATTTCCTGGATAAATAAAATCTCCACCGGGAGCTGCAAAATCAACATGTTTCAAACCATAATTTGAATAACTTGCAAGATTGTCTAAGTTAGTATTAAAATCTAAAGCCCAACCAATTGGGGCAGTTGCGGAAACTGCAATTACCTTGGGTGCATCTGAAGGAACATGATATATTCCCGGATAATCATCTAAATTATATCCGCCATTTCCAGAAGAAGCAATGACAGTTGATCCGTTTGCCCAAGCATATAAAGTTGTTCTACCAAGTACATACAATAATTCAGCATTTTCAACTGTTTTTTCTGCATATCCGCCAATACTCATACTAATAACATCTGCCCCAATATTTGTTGCATAAACAATCCCATCCAAAATCCAAGACCATTGTCCAGATCCTGTGTATGAGTCTAAAACTTTAACCATTATTAATTCAACGTCAGGAGCTACTCCAATTGTTCCGTAACTATTGTTTTTTGCAGCAATTGTTCCGGAGGTATGAGTTCCGTGACTATATGCATCTCCTGGAGAATTTTCATTATATTCAAAAGTTTGACCAGGCACAAACGAAGTACATAATGCTGTATTTAGATTTGGTGCTAAATCTGGATGATCCGAGTCGATTCCATCATCAAGTACAACAACTCTTACTCCAGCACCTGTTGCCCCTAAAGCCCAAGCTTCGGTAGCATTAATTGCATCATGTCCCCATTGTAGGTCAAAGAAAAAATCATCATCTCCAGTAAATGGTGGACTTGGTACATTTTCAACAGCAATATTTTTTCTATTTGGATCAATCATTTGAATTTTTTTATCCACAACAACTGATCTAATATCTGTGAGTTTTGAAACATCATTTATAAAAGTTTTGCTATCTGAAATGACATAAGCAAATCCTAACTTATCATGTACTTTTGTGAAGTTGCCGCTAAGAGTTTTAATCTTATCTTGTAAGGATTTTGTAAATCTTTCTTGTTTTGAGATAACAATATAACGCTCACCAAATAAAGAAGTAGAAAAGGAAAAGAAAAATACTAAAATTAAAAATTTTGGTAGAATAGGTAAGGAACTATTTGAAAATCGTAAAAAATTTTTTGATCTCATGGTGTTCTCCTTAAATTAGATGTTGGTTAAATAAATAATCAATGTAAAGTTATTAGCACCTCCTTTTACTAATAATATTGTTAGATTTAAATGAAATTGTAAAATTTAGGAATGATATTATTAACAATTTTCAACCTTAAGATTTTCTTAATAAATGAACAACAATAAAGATTTAAATTGAAAATGAAATTGTTATTAGAATGAAAAAAATTTTACAGTTTTTTTGCAAATAATCATGTGATTTATATCACATTTTTATAAAATTTATAAAATAATTCAATTAGATGGTCATTTTTATTGTTTTGAATTTAATTTAAATATTTTGGAAAAGCTATTATTTTATTTTAGTGTTAACGTTTTAGATAGTCTTTGAAATTCTATTAAATATTTATAACATATAAAATTTATATTTTTAACAGAAGCGCAACATTTTCTATATGAAAAGTTTGCGGAAACATATCAACCGGTTGAATTTTAACAAGCTTGTATTTTTCTTCGCAAAGTAATTTTACATCTCTAGCTTGTGTTGCCGGATTACAGCTTACATAAACTACTTTCTTTGGTTCCAATTCTAAAATATCATTTACTGTTTTAGGATTCATTCCGGCTCTCGGCGGATCAACAATTATTACATCCGGTTTTGATACTTTATTATCACTCAAAAATTGAATAAAAGATTTATTTAAATCAACTTCAAAAGTTTCCACATTTTCAATTTTATTAATTTCACAATTTATCTTAGCATCTTTTACAGCTGATCTTACTGATTCAAATCCGTAAACATTTTTTACTTTTTCTGCAATAAATATTGCAATTGTGCCGGCTCCGGAATATAAATCATAAACAATTTCATCACCTTTAAATTCTGCAAAATCCAAAGCGGTTTGATAAAGATGTTCGGCTTGCAAAGTGTTTGTTTGGAAAAATGAATTTGCACTAATGCTAAATTTGTATTTCCCAATTTTATCATGAATAATTCCATTACCAAAAAGGATTTTCTCATAATCTCCAAACGCAGTTTGGGATTTTTTAAGATTAATATTATTTACAATTGCTGTTATAAATGGAAAATTATTTTTTAATTCTTCTGCATAGTTACCAATCAATTCATCATCTTCCGAAGAAGTAACCAAATTTACCATAAATTGATTCAAATTAAGTGATTCACGCAAAACTAAATTTCGTAAAAATCCTTCATAATTAATTGTTGAAAATATTGGTGTGTTTTTTTGCTTAAAATAATCTCTTGTAAAATTTAAAACTTTAGTTGCATTTTCTGATTGTAAATAACATTCTTCAATATTTATAACTTTGCTAAATACTTTTGGAACATGAAATCCCAGCGCAAAATCTTTGTCATGAATTATTTCATTTTTCAAATCTTCATCGGTAAGCCATCTTTGCGGAGTAAAAGAAAATTCCATTTTATTTCTATAATAAAAAATATTTTCACAGCCTAAAATTGGCAACATTTCAAAATTGTTAAACCCGCCAAGCCGTTCAAAAATATCTTTCACTTGTTCATGTTTATACTTTAGCTGGGTTTCATAATTAAGATCTTGCTGTTTACATCCGCCACAAATTCCATAATGTTTACATTTAGCTTTTATTCTATCCAACGATGGTTTAATAATTTCAACAGTTTTAGCTTCGCCGTAAGATTTTTTCAACTTTAAAATTCTTGCTTTAACAATATCACCGGGAAATGAGTTGTGTACAAATATTACATATTTTTTATCAACTTCATTGTTTATATGGTCAAGCTGGGCTTGGTTAATTCGCGAAATGCCTTTACCTTCAAAAGCATAATTTTCAATTGTTAGTTCAACAGTATCGTTTTTTTTCATTTCTTTTTCAAAATTAAAATTTTAAACCCAATAAACTTATCAGCACCTAATTTTAAAAATGCGTGGCTTTCATGCTTCATTTGATTCAGAAACTTTTTATAGTAAGATTTTTCATTCTCGTTTAAATCTTTCATTTTCGATTTTGATAATTCTGCAACTATTGAATAAAATTCATTTAAACTATTCGATAAATCTTTTGAATTAATAAGTCCAAAATTTCGATCTAAATAATATTTTTCCAAATCATTTATTTCAATGGGATCAATATCAGAAGTTTCAAAAATATCCTTAACAAAAGTTGGAATTTCTTTTTGAAGTTTTACAATTTCTCCAACACAGAAAATTCCTTCCGGTTTTAAAATTCTTTTAATTTCTTTAACAATATTTTTTCTATTTGGACTTGAAATTGAAGCTTGAGAATACACACAATCAAACTGTTCTTCAATAAAATCAGTATGTTCAAAAGACATAATTTTTGCATTAACATTTTTTTCTTTATCCAAAACAAGCTTTGTACTAATTAACGATTCGTAATCTTCAACAATTATTTGAATATTTACTGGATTTTTTGTAGAAATTAAATTTGCAATTTCTCCGACATTTGAACCTATAATTAAAATGTTTTTATCAGTTAATTTTGTTTTAGAAAATAGAAACTTTGCTTGCCGGTTTAATCCGGGCAATAATATTTTATTTTGAGAATTCATTGCGTAAAGATAAGAAGAAATATTGTGGAATTGGACTTCTTCAAATAGTTCAAATATTAGAATATTGAATAATTGAAATTAGATACAACAGTTTTAAAAACAAAAGGGACTTATCGCACTTAAATTTCTTAATATTTCAGAAGTTTACCTAACAAGTTTAAATTCGATTCTTCTGTTTTTTACTTTTCCTTCTTCGGTTAAATTACTTGCAATCGGAAATCTTTCGCCGAAACCAATTGTTTTAATTTTAGTTTCACTTATTCCGTTTTCAACCAAATATTTTTTAACCATTTCTGTTTTTACCAGAGATTTTATTTTATTGTTTTGATCGTTTCCAACGTCATCTGTATGCCCGTGAATTTCTAAAATTATTTCAGGATGATTTTTAAGAAAGTCCGCCATTTCATTTAATTTTAATTTTAGATTATTAGAAAGTTCACTCATTTCGTAATCATGATTCAACTGTTCAATACTGAATGATGTTTCATTTCTTAATGCATTTTGCATTGTTAAGAAAACTTCCGAATTCTGAATTTCTCCAATTGGTTTTTCAATATTTGTTCCTCTTTCCAAAATTGATTCAGTTGTTTTTAAATTTGCTGATTTTACAGAATCCGATAAATTATTTTTTTCAAAGTAACTTTTGCAGAATATAAAACAAAGAATTAAAATTATTGCAATTAACAAAAACCAAATCCACAATTTTCCGCAACCACCTTTTTCCTCAATTACTACGGGAGGAATTTCTTTCGTTATTGATTGTATTTTGGGTTTTTCAACTTTCTCTAATTTTATTTCTTGCGGAATCTCTTTTTGTTCCGATTTTAAATTTGGTACTAATTCTAATTTTTCAATTTTTTCATCAATAATATTTTCAACTTTGTTCGTTGTCAATAATTTTGCAGCGGAATACCAAACTCCATCAATTTCAATTGCCCCAATTCCAATAATTGAGTTTTCACCTCTTATCCGCTCATAATCTTTTTTCATTTCTGCTTCTGAATTGTAATAACAGCTTCGTGCAATTTCCTGCCTATTTCCGGCTATCAAACAGAAATAAAACTTGTTATCATCGGTTTTGGTTTTTATCCATCTTTCATCAAGAAGTGCATTTCTATGAACTGAATTTATACCGTTATTTCTTGCAAGTTCAGAAGTGTAACTTTGAGATCTTAGATATGTTTTTCCATTTAAGTTTAATGCAAAATAAAATTTGTCGCTTTTTTGAAATTTGAAAAAACCGTCTTCACCATTATAATCTTGGCATGATAAATATTCATCTAAAGAACGTTGAGAATTTTTTGGAATATCATTCTTTTCTTCCATTTTAGGGGATCCTTCTTAAATTTTAAAAAGATATTGATTAAAATTAAAAGCGTTTTATAACTTTTATTTTAGCAGCGCTTCTAATGAAAATCCCCCTCATTTCTTTATTTTTTCATAGAATAATAATTTATTGAAAAATTAAATATTTGCAATAATTAATAAAGAAATTTTTCGATGCGAAAATACAAAATAATCGGATAATAAAGTATTACTTTAATAAGAAAAAATATGACTTTTGAACGGACCTAATTCAATAAATAATCCTTCGTTCATTACTTCGTCTGTTTTTCTAAAATATGTTTTGTAGTTCAAAATATCTTTGAGTTTAAATTTAGTTGGGTAATTATTCAAACTAAGTTCAATTCTGCATTGAGAAACAACTTTTGAAAAATTAATAATTACCAGTCTTTTTCTTTCTTCGTATGTAATTTTCCATGCAATAATATTTTGATATGTATTATTTGCAACCCATGATGGAATTGGATTTAGCAATTCCCAATTCCCAAATCTAAATACTTCTGAAGATGTAATTCTAAAAAGTTTTTCGTAAAATTCTATTAAAGTTGAATTTTCTTTTTCAATTGGTTCTCTTCCAATTTGAACCGGTAATTTTATTTTTTTACCTTCAATTTGTCCTTCTTGAATAAATGTCATTCCCGGAATTGTGTTAATTATAATTGCAGCAGCTTTAGATTTTTCAATTCCCAAAGAAGTAATTGCTCTTTCTTCATCATGATTTTCTATAAATCTGACAGATTTTTCTTGGAAATTTTTCTCAGCCATTAGGTGAGCTTTTATTTCGCTAACATTTTCTAATCTAATTCTATCTAATAATTTTTTATCGTACGTAAAATCAAATCCTAATCTTTGAAGTTCCCATTCCAAATCCCAATAGGCTTCGCCGATAAATGTAAAATTTTCATTTTTCTGTTTTATTTCTTTTATACAAATATCCCAAAATTCATCTTTTGGTTTTTGATAATTACTATGTGATAAAATTCCGCCCCAAGTATTTTCAAAAACATTATTTAGAGAGAGCATTGCCATATCGCACCTTACGCCATCACATAAATCTGTTAAACCTATTAAAGTGTCAATCATCCAACGTCTTGTATTTTCATTAAAATAATTAACTTGAATTGTGTCTTGCCAGGCTGGGAAAAAAGGATCTCTTCCGTGAGCAAATATTTTTGAATTTTTTGATCTAAAAAAAGTATAGGAATTTCTCTGCAAAAAATCCTCATTTGCGGAAAGAAATAATTCGGGATTTGTTTCAATTAGTGAACTATGTGCGCTGAAATGATTTGATACAAAATCTAAGATTAATTTTATTCCCAAAGAATTTAAATAATTTTTCAATTCAATTATTTCTTCTTTTGTTCCAATTGCCGGACTTATTTCATAACAATCAATTGAATACGGTGAACCAATTACATCTTTTTCGTTCCAGTCTTTTAAAGCTTTTCCATAATCTCCAACCAAGCCGGATTCAAAACAATATTCCTTAATTACGCTTTCGTTAGTGCGCCAAACGCCCATAAGCCAAATATTGTTGAATCCTTTTAAATATAAATCATACCAATATTCTTGTGGAACATCTTTTATTTTAGCTCTGTTTGTGCTGTTATCAAATCTTCTTAACCAAACTCTAGTATTAATTTCAAATAAATTTGATTTTTTATTCATTTTATCAACTCTTAAAAAGTGTTGTTTTTTCTTTTCTTAATTCGTCATTTTCTTTCATGATATTAATTACTTCCGGATCACTTCCAAGTCTTTCAATTTTCATATCATTTAACTTAATCTGCTCTTCAATTTTAATCAATTGATATTTTTTAATTGTATCTATTGCAAATTTAATAGGATCTTTCTCAATTTTTCCAGAGCTTGATTTTTCATCCCAACTGCTGCTAATCAGGTATTCTCCAAGTGTAATTGAAAGAACATAATTTTTAAGTTTTTCATCTTCTATTTTTTCAATCACATCAGCTAAATTAAAATTTCCATTTATATATGAATCATATACAATTTGAGCAAGAGTTTTGAGCGAATTATTTGTGAAATCTTCCGGCTGAATTGCATCAAATATTTTTCCTATTATTTCTTCATTTCCATCATAAAGTAAATGAATTAATTCTTTTTCTAAATTCAATAATTGACTATTAATTTCTGTCTTAATTGCAGAATTGGGTTTTCCGGTTTTGGAAATTGTTTTTTCACTTTGCAATTCATTTTTTTTATTTTGCGATAGAAATTTGTTTAATTCAGTTTCAATTAATTTTTCCCGCAAATTAAATTTTCGTGAAATTGATCTTATTAACAAACTTCTTTTCAATTCATCATTTACAAATGCAGCGGATTTAACTAATTCCCTTATGGCTTCCGCTTCGGTTGTAGGATTTTCAAACATTCCTTCCGCTTCATATTGAGATGTTTGGAATTCCAAAAAGTTTTGAGCCGATTTTAACATTTCTTCAAAATGATCTTTTCCGTATTCAGTAATAAATGAATCCGGATCTTCGCCTTGCGGCAAACTTAACATTGAAACATCAAAATCTTGCTTAAGTAAAATTTCTATACTTCGCATTGAAGCTTTCAATCCGGCAGTGTCTGCATCAAAAATTACGGTTACATTTTTTGTATACCGCGAAAGCAATTTTACTTGATCATCTGTCAGCGAAGTTCCGGAAGAAGCTACAACATTTTTTATTCCGTTTTGGAATAAAGCAATCAAATCCATGTAACCTTCTACAAGAATTGCTTTGTCTAATTTTCTTATTTCATCTTTTGAATGAAATAATCCGTACAAACTTTTTCTTTTAAGATAAATTGTTGATTCGGGAGAATTTAAATACTTCGCAATATTTTCTTCACCTTGAAAAACTCTTCCACCAAAAGCAATTACTCTTCCGTTTGGAGAAAAAATTGGAAAAATTATTCTTCCCCTAAATTTATCATAATATTTTCCGGCATCTTTTGAATCAATAAGTCCGAGTAATTTTGCATTTTCTAAATTTATTTTATTCTCAATTGCATAATTAACAAAATGATCCCAGCCGTTCGGCGCAAAACCCAAACCAAATGTTTTTTGCGTTTGAGGTTTTATTTTTCTCAATTTAAAATAATCTCGGGCAACTTCTCCCATTTCTGAATTAAGCAAATTGTTGCTAAAATACTTTGCCGCAAAAACATTAATTTCATAAAGTTCTTCTAATTCATTTTGCTGAGATGTAACTTGCTCTTCTTCAAAGTTTAATTTTATTCCAACAGATTCTGCAATTTCTTGAACAGCTTCAATAAAGGAAATGCTTTTGTAATCCATTAAAAATTTATAAACATTTCCTCCAGCATGACATCCAAAACAATGAAAAATTTGTTTATCCTCACTAACCGTAAATGACGGAGTTTTTTCTTGATGAAACGGACAGAGCCCAATAAAATTTTTTCCTCTTTTTCTCAGCGCAACAAATTGTGAAATTACATCAACGATATTTGCCGAGCTTCTGATTTCTTCTATTGTATTTTCGGGAATTCGCATAAAATTTTTGCAGAATATTAGTTCATTTTGGAAGATTTGGTGTCTCAAATTTACACAAATTTCATTCAATTAAATAATTGTTGATGTATATTGGATTTTTCAATTTGTTATATTGAGAATTATTTTAAGAAAGATTAATAATGGATACTAATTACATGTATTGCAACAGTTTAACTAAATACAGCCGATTTGTTACACGTGAAGTTCAAATTGGTAATGTTCATCTTGGCGGAAACAATCCAATCCGAATTCAATCGATGACAACAACAAACACGATGGATACAATTGCAACTGTTGAGCAATCAATTAGAATGATAAATGCCGGTTGCGAATTAGTTAGAATTACTGCGCCAAGTATAAATGAAGCAAAAAATTTAAAAAATATAAAAGATGAATTGCATAAACGCGGATTTAAAGTTCCGTTAATTGCAGATATTCATTTTACGCCAAATGCCGCAGAAGAAGCCGCAAGAATTGTTGAAAAAGTTAGAGTAAATCCCGGAAATTATATTGATAAAAAAAAGTTTCAGCAAATTGATTACACCGATTTTGAGTATGAAGAAGAAATTGAACGAATAAGAAATAAGTTTTCTCCGCTTGTAAAAATCTGCAAAGAATACGGAACTGCAATGCGTATCGGAACAAACCACGGTTCACTTTCCGATAGAATTATGAGCAGATACGGTGATACTCCGCTTGGAATGGTTGAATCCGCACTTGAGTTTTTAAGAATTTGTGAAGATTTAAATTATCATCAAATTGTACTTTCTATGAAAGCAAGCAATCCGCAAGTTATGGTTCAAGCTTACAGATTACTTGTGAACAAAATGATTTCCAAAAATATGAATTATCCTTTACATCTTGGAGTTACGGAAGCCGGCGACGGTGAAGATGGAAGAATTAAATCTGCATTGGGAATTGGCGCTTTGCTTGAAGACGGATTGGGAGATACAATTAGAGTTTCTTTAACTGAAGAACCGGAACACGAAATTCCCGTTGCGCTTGCTTTAGTTAAAAGATACTCAAATCGAATTCCGCATAAAGAAATTCCCGAAATTATTAATCTTCCTTATGATCCGTTTAGCTATTTGAAAATCCCTTCATATCCAATAAATAATTTTGGTGATAAAAATTCTCCACGTGTAATTGCAGAAATTTCCTATAGAGAAATTGTAAATGATGATTTGAAAAAACTTGGCTTAACTTATTTGCTCGAATTGGATAAATGGAATATTGGCGATCAAGCTCCGGATTATATTTTTTCCGGTGATCAAAATGTAAACACAAATTTGCCGGAAAGTTTAGATATAATTCAGAATTATACTTCATGGTTAAAAAATTCTGATAATTATAAATTTCATCCTTTTTTCACTTTTGAGAAATTTTTGTCAACTCAAAAAAAATCTAATATTTTAAATTTTGTTGAAATAAATATTGAAAATATTTTTGATAACAGATTTTCGGAATTAAAAAATCAAAAAAATATTGTTTTAGTAATTACGACAAATAACAATCACGGATTAGCCGAACAAAGAAGAATTTTTATTGAACTTTCTAATTTTGGATTTAATCAACCAACAATAATAAAAAGAAAATATGATTTAGAAAATTATGATGATCTTAGATTATATTCGGCTACTGATTTTGGAAGTTTATTTATTGAAGGATTCGGAGACGGAATTTGGTTAGACTGTAAAAATAAATTTTCACCATTCGATATTAACAAAGTTTTATTTGGAATTTTACAAGCTGCACGAGTTAGAATTTCTAAAACGGAATATATTGCTTGTCCTTCTTGCGGAAGAACTCTTTTTGATTTAGTTGAAGTTACAAATAAAATTCGTGAAAGAACCGGACATTTAAAAGGTGTAAAAATTGGAATTATGGGATGTATTGTTAATGGTCCCGGCGAAATGGCAGACGCAGATTATGGTTATGTTGGTTCGGGTCCGGGGAAAATTACACTTTACAGGGGAAAAGAAGTCATTAAAAGAAGTATTTCCTCAGAAAAAGCAGTTGATGGTTTGATTGAATTAATTAAAGAAGATGGTATTTGGATTGACCCAATAAAAATATAAAAAGTGAAAGGTCAAATGTGAAAAGAAAAGCTCAACTTTTAAAAGTTGAGCTTTTGAAAAATTAAATTTTTATAACTTCTGCAGCAACATTTGGTGAAACTAAAAGTCGTCCGCAAGATTCACATGTAAATAATCTATTGCTTGATCTAATTTCAATTTGTCTTTGCGGAGGAACAACATTATGGCATCCAGTGCAGGCGCCTCTGTTTATTGTTGCAACTGCTTTTCCACCTAAGGCTTTTCTAATTCTTGTATATGTATTGTAATCAGATTTTCTAACTTTATCCGCAACTTCTGTTCTTTTAGAATTTAATTTTGTTTCTTCTCTTTCATTAGCTTTTACAATTGTTTTTAATTCTTCTTCTTTTACTTTTACTTCAGCTAATAAATCTTTTAATTGTGGTTCAACTTCTTCAATTTCATTTTTGAGTTTCTGAACTTTATTTTCGAGTTCTGTATTTTCAGTTTCTAAAACTTTTATTTTTTCTTCAGAATGTTCAATTTCCTTTGTGAGCGCATCATATTCTTTATTATTGCGAACTTGATATAATTGAGTTTTAAATTTTTTCAAACTCGAATTTAATCTTTCAATTTCATTTTCATTTGATTTAATTACTTCCATGCCAACATTTTTTTCATCTACTTTTAAACTAACTGTTTCCTTAATAATTTGAATTTGCGAGTTCAAGCTATTGACTTCAATTGGTAAATCTCCTCTTAATTCTTGGAGAGTATCCAGTTCGTCGTCTATTAACTGAAGCTCAAATAGTGTAGATAATCGATTAATCAATTTATTTAACTCCTTCTGTTATTAAAATATTTTACCGGATTTGTTGAACCGGTATATTTATAAATTTTTATTTTGTCAGAATTTTGACCAACAAAATTTTCTAATTTTCTTTTCACAGCATTTAAAGAATTAATTTCTGTTTCGTAATGCCCCGCATCTACAAATAGAATTTTATTTTCTGCATCTTGAAATAAATGATATTTTATATCGGCAGTAATAAATGCATCTGCATTATTTTTAATTGCTGCATTTAATAAATCGGATCCGCTTCCTCCGCAAACTGCAACTTTATTTATTTTTTGATTTCCAAAATTTGAGTAACGTAAATTTTCTACTTTCAGTTTTTCAGAAACATGATTTAGAAAATCTTCCTTATTTAAACTTTTCTTTAAATTACCTATTGCTCCATATCCATAATTTAAATTGCTGTTCTTCAATTCATAAATATCAAATGCCGGTTCTTCATAAGGATGTGATTTTTTCAAAGCATTAATTACTTTATCCAATTTCCACGAATCAATAATAACTTCAAGTCTAACTTCGTTTACATTTTCAAATTTTAATTTTTCGCCAATTTTGGGATTTGTATTTTCTGATCCTAAAAATGTTCCGGTTCCGTTTAATCTAAAACTGCATTTTTCATATTCGCCAATAATTCCAGCACCAGTATCAAATAATGATTGTGAAATTTCTTCAAGGTTTTCTTGAGGAACAAATATCACAACTTTATATTGATTTGAATCTTGATTAACCAAAAATTTAATGTTTTCTAATTCTAATACTTTGGCAAGTTCAAAACTTACGCCGTCTTTTGTAAAATCTAAATTTGTATGTGCAGAAAAAAGTGTGATATTATTTTTTATAAGTTTTTCAACAATTTGAGATTTGGGATCTGAAGTGATATCGATTTTTTTTAAAGGTTTAAATAAAAATGGGTGATGCGTAAATATAAAATTGCAATTTTTCTTTAAGGCTTCATTTAACGCATTTTCAGTCAGTTCTAAACAAAGAAAAATATTTTTTACTTTTTCTTTTGTTGATCCAATCTGTAAACCAACGTTATCTTTATCCCAAGAAATTGCTGGCGGTGCCCATTTTTCAATATGTTCTATAATATTTTGTGTCAACATATAAAAAAAATGCACTCCTAAAATTGGAAGTGCATTTTGATTTTTAATAGTTTAAGAAGTTTTTATACTTAAAAATTTCTTTTTTCTATATGTAATATAATATTGAAGTACTCTCATAATCTAAGTGTGTAAATATAGTATTTTTAAATTTCATTATCAAACCTAATAGAAATGACCAGAACATAATTTAATTTTACTTGCTTAAATTCTTTAATGATTCTTTAATCAAAATTTCTAAAGAAATTTCTGGAGTTTGAGAAATTACTTCACGAGTAATTTTCTCAGCTACTTTCTGATTATAACCCAAGCCAATCAGCGCAGTAATTGCATCATCTTTAATTGTAAAATTGATGCGATTTTGTTCAAGGTTTTGATCTGAAACTTTTTCAATTTTTTCGCGTAATTCTATTAACATTCGTTCGGCGGTTTTTCTTCCTATTCCCGGAATTGCAACCAATCTTGGCAAATTTTTGGAAATTATTGCATCTTTAAATTCATCAACAGAAATACCGGATAAAATATTTTGCGCAAGTTTAGGTCCAATTCCATTTATACTAATTAGAGCTTCAAATAATTCTTTTTCGGAAATTGAGAAAAATCCGTATAGCGTAAGTGAATCTTCTTTTACGGCTAAATATGTAAACAGCGAAACTTTTTCATCTGTTTCAGAAATTTTTTCAAATGTGTTTAGCGAAATATTTATTAAATATCCAACATCATTCACATTTAATAAAATTTGATTTGGCTTTCGCGAAATAATTTTGCCGGTTAAATATCCAATCATATTAATCTTTTAAAATTCTTTCCGGATTTTGTAAAACGAAATTTTTCCAACTTTTGCTTGATGTAACAAATGAATTAATTTTTATAGAATGACAAACTGCAGCCGCCAAAGCATCTGTTTCATCAAACTTAATTTTGGTTTTATTAATATTAGTCAAATTTTTTATCATGTATTGTACTTGTTCTTTTGAAGCAGAACCATTTCCCACAACAGCTTTTTTAATTTCTCTCGGTGAATATTCAACAAAGATTAAGTTGTTGTTTGAAGCTGCAAGCATTGCAATCCCACGAACATAGCCAATTTTTAAAACAGATTGTATGTTTTTATCATAAAATGCAGTTTCAATACAAAAGACATCTGGTGAAAATTGTGTTATGAGATTATTTAATTCACTGAAAATAAATTTTAATTTTTGCGGTAATTCTTCTTTGGAATTTGGTTTAATAATTCCGGAGTGTATATATTCTATTTTTGTTTTGCTTGATTTTATAATCCCGAAACCAGTAAAAATAGTTCCGGGATCAACACCAAAAATTATCATTAGAGTATACTCTTAGTCAACAAAATCTGCATTTGAATATACATTCTGCACATCGTCAAAATCTTCAATCATTTCTATAAGTTTCATTAATTTTTCTGCTGTTTCACCGCTAACTTCAATAATATTTTTTGCCCGCCACTGTAAAGAAGCATTATCAATATTTAGATTTGCGTCAATTATTGTTTTTCTAACATTCTCAAAATCTTCAACCGCTGTTGTAATTTCAAAATATTCTTCTTCCAATAAAATATTTTCCGCACCGGCATCTAAAATTAATTCCATCAAATCATCTTCGCTTTTACCTTGCTGCGGCAAAGAAATAATTCCTTTTCGTTCAAACATCCAAGCAACTGAACCAGATTCACCAATCGCACCGCCGTATTTGCTGAATAAATGTCTAATTTCTGCAACTGTTCTATTTTTATTATCCGTAACACTTTCAACCAAAACTGCAATTCCTCCGGGTCCGTAACCTTCGTAAGTTAACTCAAGATAATTTGCTCCTTCAACTTCTCCGGTTGCTTTTTTTATTGCTCTTTCAATATTATCCATTGGCATATTAGCGGCTTTTGCATTATCAACAACTAATCTTAATCTTGGGTTTCCATCCGGATCACCTCCGCCTTGTCTGGCGGCAACTGTAATTTCTTTTATAAGTTTTGTAAATATTTTTCCTCTTTTAGCATCAATTACAGCTTTTTTTCTTTTAGTAGTAGCCCACTTTGAGTGACCTGACATCGTTAATCTCCTTATATAAATGTATTCTTTTAATTCTTTATTCTAATATCTTTTACTCTAATTTGAGGATATGTTCTTCCATCACGTACAATTTTTTCTATTGTAAAGACAATATCAACCAGATCAGTATCTTTTTCAACTTCATACACAAATTTACCTAAATTAAATCCAATTGCATCAAACACTTTATCTGTACCATTTTGGCAAAAAGTTGTTACAAAATGATTTGTTCCAACAATTTTTGGGGTTGCAACAATTCTTACATTTTCTGCTAAGAATACTGGTCTCATATTTCCAGGACCAAATGGAGCAAATTGTTCTAATACTCTAAGAAATTTAGGAGTTATTTCACTTAATGAAATTTTTGCATCTATTTTTATTTCTGGAATTATATCTTCTTCATTTAAATTTTTATTCAAGAAATCGTTAAATCTAATTTTGAATTCATCTATTTTATCAATTTCTAACTCCAATCCGGCAGCAGCTTTATGTCCGCCAAATTGAATTAATAAATCTTTGCATTCTTCTAAAGCTTCATAAATATCAAATCCGGTAATACTTCTTGCAGAACCTTTTGCAACTCCATCAATGGTTGTAAGCATTATTGCCGGGCGATAATATTTTTCAACTAATCTTGATGCAACAATTCCCACAACTCCCGGGTGCCAATTATCATAATGCAATACTATTCCCATGTTAGTGTCAAAGTTTTCAATGTTTTTAATTAATTCAAGTGCATGGGAAAAAGTTACTTCATCAATTTTACGTCTTTCTAAATTTTCCGATTCAAGTATTTTAGCTAGTCTTTCTGCTTCTTCAATACTATCAGTATTAAAAAGTTCGACTGCTCTGTTTGCATCTCCCAATCTTCCAACTGCATTAATTCTTGGAGCAATTGTAAAAACTATTTGTCCGGCTGATAAATTGCCAAGTTCCATTCTCGCAATTTTAATTAATGCTTTTATTCCCGGTCTGGGATTTTCATTTATTTGCTCAATGCCTGCTCTTACCAAAATTCTATTTTCGTCAACAAGAGGAACAATATCTGCAGCACCAGCAAGTGCAACTAAATCTAAATATTTGAATACCATTTCTTTTTTACCAAATCTATCTGCAACTGCTCTCGCTAATTTAAATGCAACTCCGGCTCCCGACAAATATTTAAAAGGATAATTGCAACCCGGTTTTAGCGGATCTAAAATTGCATAAGCATTGGGTAATTGGTCCTTAGGTTGGTGATGATCGCAAATAATAGTATCAATTCCAAAAGTATTAGCATAACTAACTTCTTCAACTGCAGTAATTCCGCAATCTACTGAAATTACTAAATTAACATTGTCTTTTTTAACATTATCAATACCTTCAAAAGACAAACCATAACCTTCGGTTAATCTATTTGGAATATAAACGTATGCATTTGCACCCAATTCTTTAAGGAACAGATACATTAAAGAAGCAGAGCAAGTACCGTCAACATCATAATCACCATAGACACAAATTTTTTCGTTATTGGTCAAAGCACTGATTACTCTATTGGCTGCTTTTTCCATATCGTTCATTAAATATGGATCATGTATTGAATCTAGGTCTGGTCTGAAATAAGATTTTGCCTCAAAAAAATTCGTTACTCCTCTATGAATAAGTAAATTAGCTAAAACTGTAGAAATGTTTAAGCTATCTGCCAATGCAAGCATTTTACTTTTTTCGGGAGGATCTTTAAGTGTCCACTTTTTCTTCATTATTTTCACAACATGAAGAAAATTTGATGACCCAAGTCTATAAGCCGAATTTTGTTTCCTGTAAAACAGGGCGGCAATTATTTATCTAGACTTTAGATTGCTCTAAAATTCAAGCGGTTTACCCGAAAGCAAAGGGAGAACATCCTTCTTACAAAAATGTTTTGTAACGCTTTCTACTTAACCTTGCACCAAGTGGGGTTTGCCTTGACCCCAATAAATTGGGATTCTTTTTGAGACCTCCGATGTTACCATCGGAGCGGTAGGCTCTTACCCTGCCTTTTCACCCTTATCCCGCCAAAGCGGGACGGTATCTTTTCTGTGGTACTTTCCGTAACTAATTATTTAAATAAATAGTTCCCGGGCGTTACCCGGCACTCTGTTCTCGGTGTTCGGACTTTCCTCTATTCAAGCTTATACAGCTCAAACAGCAATTGCCCAACTTGAATCATCAGAATCTCTTCTTTTTTTATTTTATAATATATTTTACTAAAACTAAGCGAATATAATAAAAAAGATGCTGTCTTTCATTATAAAAATTTATTTGTAAGATATTTTATTATAATTATTTAGGGAGGGTTTTTGATAAATTAATCAAAAAGCCCAACTTTTTGTTGGGCTAATATTTTATAATATACTAAAGTTAATATTTTATCAGCGTTCCTTGCCTTTCTTTTGCTTTTTTGTCCCATTCAATTACAGTTGTTTTAAGGAAATCTTCTTTATCGTTTCGTAAAGCATCCATATCTAATCCAATAACTTTTTGTGCTTTTTCTTTTGTAGAAATATCCGGTAAATCTATTGGATATTTTACACCTAACTTTACTAATATTAAAGCAATTTCCTTCCTTGCATCTTTTACTTTATCAATTGATGTACCCAAAACTCTCATTGCTTCAACTGGTGAATGAAATCCTAATCCGTTTGCTGCTGCAACCCAATCCCATCTCCATTGTGCATGTCGGATTAATTGCAATGCCGGTTTCATATCTTCTTCTTTTGCTCCACTATCCCAAGCAACTTTTGCTTCTAAATGAACTGCCGCTAAATTCTTTTCTGCAATTCTTCTAAGTTCTTCAATTTTATCTTGTCTTTCATAAACGTCACGTAATAATGTTTCTGTTTCTTCTCTATGGCAAACTTGACATGAATTTGCAACATTTGCTAAAGGACTTTGTGCATGATGATCTGTAAATTTTACTCCGCCTTCACTTTTGTATGGCATATGGCAATCAGCACAAGCAACACCGCGCTTTCCGTGAACGCCGGTCATAAATAATTCATAATCCGGATGCTGAGCTTTTAACATCGGAGCTTTACTAAGTTTGTGTGTCCAATCTGTAAATTCATATTCGTCATAATATATTTCCATATCATCTGCTGAAAATCCTTTATCCCAAGGAAATGTTAAATAATTTCCTTCTTTCTTGAAATAATATTCAACATGGCATTGGGCACAAACCATAGATCTCATTTCTTGTCGACTAAAATC
>JBGSKB010000637.1:0-17631 GCA_041741395.1 Melioribacteraceae bacterium | reverse complement strand
AATACCAGCCCACACTTCTTTTTGTTCAGTAGTCCATGGTAGTGCATTTATACTACTCATAATCCCAATAAAAAATAAACTGAGTATTAAAATATTTTTTTTCATTTTAGATCCTTTTTGTTTTTTGAGTTTCTATAACTTAGTTTAGATTTATTTTAACTCTGTTTTAGAATTTAATAATTGTTTTCAATCTTTTTTTAATTCATTATTTACTTTGTTTTTAAATATTCCCCGGTATCATATTTATGTAAGGTGTTGTCGGTTCTTTATCAGGAGTAACAACTTGCGGCATCTTTTGTCCTTTTTGTCCTAAAGACTTGATGTATCTGTATAGCGCCCTTGTATCTTTCTCATTAAATTTATTAACATTCATCCAGGGCATTGGCGGAAGTCCTTTTCTTGTATGCATTGTTTTCACCCATTGTTCTTCACTCAATTCTTGAACAATCAATCGTAAATTGCTTGCATAAGTTGTTCCCCAAGGACCACGATAACCAACTATTGAACCAGTCAACCATTCTTCTTCGTTTACCATACCGTCTTTTTGTGCATAACCATCTGTATGGCAGTCATTGCAACCTCCCATAATAACAATATAACGTCCAGCTTCAAGATCTGAATTGGCTTTAATAAATGGAGGTTCTAATTTTGAATCCGATTCAGTTTGACAACTTATAATTAATAACAAAACCACAAGAAGGAATAGATTTATAATAAAACTCATATTTGAAGAACTTTTCATTAATTGACTCCTTTTCTTTTTTATTATTTAAATATTAACTGTCGTGTTAATCTATTACCAAGCATTTCTCTAAGTTCATTTCTTTTAACTGCGGCATCTTGAATAGTTTGTCGGCCACCAAAAAGTTTGCTTTGGATTTTTTCCATTTTATCTCTAAGTCCATCTAATGCAGCCATATTTTTATATTCAATTAACAAAGCGAGATCCCAATCCCCGGGGTTTTGGGGATTTTGTGATAGAACCATATACGAAAGAATAATCCCTTCGTTTTTTGCTTCATCCATCACTTTTCTCCAACCGTTATTTAGGTTGTTCATATAGTCATTAAAATATGGCGACTTAGTTTTAATTAATGAAATATCCCATACTGTTCCCTCAGTATATGTTCTTTCCTGTGCTTCTGCTCGATTTGAAATAAGGATGGTAATTACAACTATTAGAAGTAAAAACATTTTATGTATTTTCATTTTAATACTTTCAAATTATTTTGCGAAAATTCTTATTTATTAAATTTGACTTCTCTATATATTTCATCCGAGTGTTTACCGGTAAAATATTTGTTATATGCTTTGTTAAATTTTTCTCTATCTTCTTTAGTTGACCAAGCTTCTTTAAATAGTTCGTCTAATTTCTGCATTGCTTTGGGAATGTCTTCCCAAGATTTTATTTCTGTTATTTCTAATATGTCTCGGTTGTTATTTCCCCACCAATGTCTTATGGTTTTGTGACTAATTACATAGGGGTTTTTATCCCAAACTTTTATTTGGAATTGGTGTGTAAGCGAATCAAATTCGGCAGCAGTTCCATCTTCGGGAAAAGCTGATTCAAGATTCTGAACTATAAACGCATTGCCTGTTTGCTGGGCAAATAATTTAACGCTGGTTATTGAAATAAATAAAAAAAGAATAATGATAAGAATGTTTTTCATAAAATGATCTCCTATATGTTATTGTTGATTTTTATTAAGTATGTAGAAAGTTTAAATCTAATCTTTAAGTTTAATTGATCCGTTAGCTATTTCAATTTTTCCATCACTTTTGGATAGAAAAGCATGTGTGTCACCTTGGTAGAAATCTGCATACATAGTTACATAGGTATTATCAGCATCTAACCAAGATTTTAATGTTATTTTGTTATCAATATGTATTGTTCGAGTTTTCTCATCTTTTATTTTTTTACTTTTAGAATCCTTCCAAGAAAGTGTTGAATCAGAACCGATCATTATTTCAACGGTAAAAAGGTCATATATAAAAATCATTTCTTTGCCAATAATATTTCGATATGTTAAACTCAATTCTTTTTTCTCTAACTTTTCACTTGAATTATTTTCAGTGGCAATTGCATCATAATATTCCCATTCAAACTCAGTATTTTGTTTATAGAAGGGTTTTCCAAACATTAAAATTTCAGCTAATTTTCTTTCATCATTTTGTGCCATAAGTGTGGAAAATACTGAAGTGATTATAAATATCACAAATAGGGTTGATTTAACAGATTTCATTGTTATTTCTTTCATATTATTTTTAAATATTTTATTTAATAAATTTCACTGACCACTTAACCACTGCTCAAAACTCTTATTTGTTTCACCTTGTGGATAACTCCAATCTGGTAACAGTCTTAAACCAGTTTTGCTCTTCCAAATAAAATTTTTTGCGTCTTCAATATCTTCTTCATTTACAATTTTTATAAAAAACATTTCAAATTCAGATAAGTTTTCTTTTTTAATCTCACAATTAATATTTTGAGCCAATAAAGTATTCTGAATTATTTCACATTGTCTTAAATCATAAGTTGCCCAAACAATTCCTTCATGTCCATTTAAATAATTCTTTTCATCAAATGAGATAGTAAGTTCTATTTTGCTGCCAAAAGGAATATTTGGTGGATTTTCACTACTAAATGCATTCCATTCTATTGACTTTAAAGAATCAATTTTAATAGTTCCGAAATTGCTATATATTCCATTGATTTTAATTAATTTCACAATTTATTTTTCGATTCTAAAATTGCTAAATGGTTGAAAATACAATACAAATGTAGCTCGGATTAATGCGGATATCTTGTGCTATTTACGCAAAAGTTTGTCAATTTTAGTCAAATTTGCGAAAATTAATTGTTTTCGAATTATTAAACTGTGTGATCTTAAGGAGATTAGGAAGATTTAGGAATTTGTTTAATTTTTTATTTGTTCTTTTTTATATTGAATTGGACTACAGCCAAATTGTTTCTTGAAAGCTTTTGAAAAATTTGCTTGATCACAAAATCCGACCATATAACATATTTCAGCTACATTTCCAACATTTTGTAAAATTAAATCTGCTGCTCTTTGCAAGCGAATTGACCGTATTAATTGTCCGGCTGGTTGATCTATAAGTGCGTTTAATTTTCTATTTAATTGGGAAATACTCATATTTACATTTTCGGCAATTTGCTCAATTTCAAAATTTTCATTTTCCAAATTTGATTCAATTGTTTTAATTACATTTTCTAAAAACTTTTGATCAACTGAAATATTTGTAACTTCAGATGGCTTTATTACAGAAACTTTTGCAAATTTATTACGAAGCTGCTTTCTTTGATAAATCAAATTTTTAACTCTAACTTTTAACTCTTTTGCACTAAAAGGTTTGGTTATATAAGCATCAATTCCCGTTTCTAAACCTTCTATTTTATCATCTAAAGCAGCTTTTGCTGTCAGCATAATTATTGGAATATGACTCGTTTTATCATTGCTGCGAATTTTTTTACAGAATTGATAACCATCCATTTTAGGCATCATAATGTCTGAAATAATTAAATCGGGAATTTCAGTTTCAGCTTTTTGAATTCCTTCCTCTCCATTTGATGCTTCAAATATTTTATAATCATTTTCTATTTGTTCTTTTATATATGACCTAACATCTGAATTATCTTCAACTATTAAAATGATTTCAATTTGTTTTTTAGAATCATTAATTCTATTACCATCATTTATCAAATTATCAATTTCTATGTTTTGAAAATTATCCGAAATTTCTGAATGTTTAGTTTGTTCATCAGAAAATTCAACTAATTTTTCTCTTTCACTATTGAAATTTCCAAGCGGCATTTCTATTGTAAATTCGGTCCAATAATTAACTTCACTTTCTACTTGTATTTTTCCTTTATGTAATTCGACTAATTCTTTTGTTAGTGCCAAACCAATTCCAGTTCCTTCAAATTCACGTGTGTTAGAACCTTCAACTTGATAAAATCTATCAAAAATATGCGGTAAGTTTTCTTTGCTGATTCCTTTTCCATTATCCTTAAATTTTATTTGAACTTTTGTTTTGTCTTTTATACATAAACTTATTGAAACTTCTCCGCCGGATTTGGTGAATTTAAGAGAATTGGAAATTAGATTATAGAAAACTTTTTCCATTTTTTCCGGATCAAATACAACAGGAATGTTTTCCAAATCGGATTTAAATTTCAGACTTATTTTTTGAGTTTCGGCAAGAGATTCAAACGAATAAAATAAACTTTTTAGAAAAGAAACAATGTTGTGCAATTCAGCTTTAAGTTTCATACTTCCGGCTTCAAGTTTTGAAAGATCTAATAACTGATTTATCAATCCAAGTAACCTTCTTGCATTTCTATTTGCAACGTGGAGTTTTCCTTTTTCCTTTGTTTCAATATTTGATGAAAGTACACTTTCTATTTGTCCCAAAACTAAGGTAAGAGGAGTTCTAAATTCATGCGAAATATTAGCAAAAAACTGAGATTTTAATTGATCGAGATCTTTTAATTTTTCAAACGCAACTAACTCAATTTCAAGTGCATGCTTTTTGTGGATTCTTTTTAATTCATAATTTCTAATAAGATACAGTATGCCTAAAATAATTGCTGAATAAATTATATACGCCCACCAAAATAAATACCAAGGTGGAAGAATTGTAAAAGTGAACGAGTCTTCATTTCCGATAACGCCGTAAATATTTTTTGATCTTACACGAAAAGTATATTCTCCATTTGAAAGGTTTGTATATTCTTTCTTGGTTTCTTTACTCCATTGCGACCAATCTTCATCATTTTCTTCAAGTAAATATTGATATAAATTTAATTCGGGCTTATCATAACTTGCTGCACTATAATGGAATACAATATCATTATTTGTAAATCTAAAAATATTTTTGTTATTTCTAGAAAAGTTTTTGGTTCCAGAATATACTAATGAATCATGGTTTACAAAGACATTACGAATATGTGTTGAAAATTTTTGTTTATAATTTGTTATCCTTTCCGGAAAATATTTAACCAATCCTTCATCTGAACTTATCCACAAAATTTCTTTACCTGTTACTGGATTGTTATCAGAATAGATTCGAAAAATTCTACTTAAATCCAGTCTTTTGAATTCTGGAGATGGTGTCCACGAATATCTATTATTTTTTTGCTTTATTGCTTCGCCAATTTCCAGACCATTTTTTGTTTCAGCAATAATCCAAAGATCGCCTTTTTTATTTTTTGTGTAAGAAAATAATTTGTTTGTTGAATTTGCAAAAGACTCACCCAAAATTGAATCTGGAACAAAATTATTTTTCTGTTTTTGATATCTAAAAAGTCCTGTATCTGTTGCAAAATTTGTTTTATTTTCAATAAGTAAAATTTGATTTAAATTGCCCGGAAGCTCTTGATTATTTAAATAATATTCTATGTTAATTTTTGCAGCATCAGAGGATGAAAATAAATTCCCCTCTGAACTTGATATTTTTATAGCTCCTTTATAAAGTGCATATAGCCACAAGTTTCCTTCAGTATCTTCAATTATTCGAGATATTTCTAATTTTATTGTTGGTAGTTTTTTAAGGAAATTTAAAGTCCCATTTTTATATTGCAGAATATCAAATCCATTTCTGTGGATTACATAAATTATATTTGGATCAATATTGGATTTACAAATTTCTGAACCGGAATAATCAAATAATTTCTCAATCGAATTATCTTCATTTATTTTATAAATCATATCGATTGTTGTAGCAAAAAGATTATTATTTATTGAAAAAAAATTGTCTCCGCTTGAATTAACACTTTTCATTGCTTTAAATGTGCCGGAAGTTTCATCAAAATATAAAATACCAAATGAATTTGATGCATAAAGTTTATCATTAAATCTAAAAAGCGACGACAAATAATTTTTCCCAGTTTTTTCAATTGGTAAAATTGTAAATGGAGAAGCAATTTCAATTCTTGAGATTCCTTCGTTTTTTGCAAGCCATAAACTTCCTTGTTTATCAGAATAAACATCAAATACTACATCCGTTTTCAATCCATTGTATGAATTTATATTTTGTATAAGATTTCCATTATCATCAATTATAAAAACGCCTCCTCTTTGTGTTGCTATAGCAATATTGCCATTTATAAGTTTACAAGCATTATATATTTTGTCTTGTATTAAAAAATTATCGGCTTCGGTTTTAAATTGTGAAAAATTATTTCCATCATATAAATAAAGACCGTTTGTATTAGTTGTTAATAAAATTTTACCATTAAACGGCAGCATATCGTAAACACCAATATCCGTAAAACTTTCTCCATCTTGGACAAGTTCCAATGAATTGCCGTTAATTTTCAAAAGTCCAATGCCGCTATTTCTAACATAAATATTATCTTCTATTTTGTAGAATCTATATGAATAAACAGAATCTATAACAGATATTTTATTATTGTAGCATCTAAAAATTCGATCATGAGTTTTAAAATAAACTCCTTTTGAATTTACGGTTACATCCCAAACATCTCCAAAATTTTGAGTTTGTGAACCAAAATTATTTATAAGAGAATAAAACTTAAGCTTTCCAATTGAGTCTGGAGTCAAGTAACCAAAATCGGAAGATGCTGCAACATATATTTTCCCAGTGGAATCGATGCACATAGATCTGACTATTGAATTAGTGCTTGTTTTTATTATTCGCCAAGACACACCATCGTACTCGAGAATTCCATCATCATTACCAAAATACATGAAGCCACGCTTATCTTGCAAAATACACCAATTCTGAAAACCGGAGTGATATTCTTTTGGACTAAAAAATCTTATGAACGGTTGACCAATTTTTTTATAATTATCTTTCGAAGATGCTGATAGATTTGGCGCAAAAATGAGGAAACAAATAATAAGATATTTTAAAAAGTGAAAATATCGGATGCTGAATGTTTTTTTACAACTAATTGTAATCAGGTAATTCTACCTTTCTAAATTTTAAAATATCAAAAAAAATCTGGATAAGAGAAGTAAATTAGAAAATGTTAGTCCGTAAGTGATGCTTCTATAAAAACTCTAAGCTGTCGAATTTCATTTTTACTTAACTGCTGACCAATTCTTGCAAGCATGTAAACTCCAAGAATTAAAATTAATGTAAGGGGAACAAGCCATAGAATTTCTGCGGAATAATCAAGACTTAATCTTGAAAGTCCCCAAAATAGACATACAAAAGCTATAAATCCAAGAATGGAAAATGTGAAAGCAAAAGCTGTCCAAATATTTTCGCTTGGACCAATAACTCCTCTTACCTCCGTACCTTTTTCCGTTTCATCAATTTGCAAATTTAATTGGGGCGTCCAAATATGTTTTTCATTTTGCGGAGCATAAATTACAGCATATCCTTCTTTCGCCCAACCTTTGCAAGTTGATTTTGGATCTTCAACTTTTTGTTTAATTATTTCCATTACTTCATCTTTACTACGTTTAGAAATAATTTTAATTCTTGGTCGTAATTCTGCTGACATTTGAATTCCATTTTAATAACGGACAACGTGTGTTATTAAACTTAGCAAATATTATCTATAAAAGTAAAGTGGTTTGGAAAATAACTTTATTAATTTTATGAGGAATATCTGAAGTAAAAAATTACTTATCCTCCGTTTCTTCGTTATCTTTTTCTTTTAAACTTACTCCCAAATAATTTAATTCAAAATCTTTTAAAACTTCCTTTGCTTCTTCCGCATCATTTTCATTAACCATTAAAATTGCTGGTTCAAGAAGTGGTCTTAAAGAAAGAAAATTCTCGCCTTGAAAATAATAGTCAATATTTCCATCTAGTAAACTTTTTATCATTGCAATATCAACTTGGCTAAATGTTTTTAGAATTTTAACGTAATTAAATTCTTTATTATCTTCATCGCCATCTCTATGAACTGTTCTTGGTGAAAAAGCCGGTAAACAAACAGCCATATATTCGGTTTCTTCAAAAGGAGTGCTGTATCTAATCCATTCACCACTTTCTGTTAAAATTGCTTCTCCGGTTTTAACTTCAAATGTTTCTGATTCTGTTTCAACTTGAAGAATTCCTTTCAGTACAATTGTGTATTCGTCAAATTCGGGCTTTTGTCCGGGTTCAATCCATCCTTGCGGACTTGTCATTTTCGCAATACTAACATCACTCGTTTTGCTATTAACTCTTCCAAAATATTCTCTAATTATTTTTGGTTTGTTTCCTGCAGACTCAATAATTGAAGGTGACGTAATAAGTTTTGGCATTTTTACCCTTTACATTTTTTTAAATATTTATATCAGTTTTAAGTTTACTATAATTTAGCAAAAAATTTTTATTGGAAATGAATTTAATAAATTCATTATTAAACTTACCCATATTAGGTATTGAGTGAATTTAATGTTCATTTTAAATAATTGTTAAATTTTTACTTTATTCAAAAAGTGCGAATTTCTTTAATTCAAATTAATTATTTTTCACTTCCATAAAATCAAAGTTGAATTATTATGAAAATACGATTTGTTACTTTATACATATTTTTAACATTCATCATAGCTTTTTCTCAAACCGAAAAAAAACCAAAATTATTAGTAGGAATTGTTGTTGATCAAATGCGCTATGATTATTTAGAAAAATTCTATAATGATTTTGGTGAAAATGGATTTAAAAAATTAATCCGTAACGGTGCAAATTTTACAAATTGTAAAATTAATTATGTTCCTACAGTAACTGGTGCTGGACACGCATCTATTTATACCGGCACGGTGCCTTATTTTCATGGAATAATGGCAAATGATTGGAAAGACAGAAAAACTTCCGAAGATGTAAGTTGCGTTGCAGCCGTTAATCCAACAAATAAAATGTTGGTGGAAGGAATTAGCAAAAATAAATCTCCAGAACAATTAATGAGTACTACAATTGGAGAACAAATTAAGCTTAACAATTTCGGTAAATCAAAAGTAATAAGCGTTTCAATAAAAGATAGAGGAGCTTTGCTTCCAGCCGGAAGAGGCGCTGACGCTGCTTATTGGTTTGATGAAAAAACCGGAAAATTTATTTCTTCTTTTTATTATTTTAAAAAATTACCGGATTGGGTTACCGAATTTAATAATTCAGGAAAAGTTGATTTATATTTGAATAAGGATTGGAATTTATTTAAATCCGCTGAAGTCTATAAAAACTTGCCAGAAGATAATTCACCTTACGAAGAAGATGTTTTTAACGAAGGAAAAACTTCGTTCCCGCATAGTTTAAAAAATGTTGCACAAGATAAGAAATTTGATAAATTAGCTCATACTCCTTTTGGAAATCAAATTTTAATTGATTTTACTAAAGAAATTTTATCCAACGAAAATCTTGGTAAAGGTGAATTTATTGATCATCTGGCAATTAGTTTTTCTTCACCTGATAAAATCGGACACGATTACGGCGTGCAATCTTATGAGGTTATGGATACATATTTAAGATTGGATGAACAAATTTCTGATTTGTTAAATATGCTTGACGCACAAGTCGGAAAAGACAATTATTTGCTTTTCTTAACTGCAGATCACGGCGGAATGGAAAATACTCAGCATTTAATAGATATGCATTTTGATGCCGGAGTTTTAGAGAACTCTAATTTTTATGACAAATTAGTTAGTCATCTTGAAAAAACTTTTGGAAGTAAAAATATTATTAAGACAAGATTTTCTAGAAATTTGTATTTGGATTATGAAGAAATTGCCAAACTAAATTTAGATAACACAATAATTGAAAAAGAAATTAAATATTTTCTTTTAAGCAACTTTCCAGAAATTACCGAAGTTTTTACAAGAACAGAATTAGAAACAATGACGGCTTCAAGATTATCAAACAATTATTTGTTGAATGGATATAATAAAAAAAGATCCGGCGATGTTATATTTTCTCTAAAAGCCAATTATTTAACTGAGGGAAAAAAGTTTGGTGCTCAACACGGCTCAAGACATGATTATGATAATCATATTCCGTTAATTTTTTATGGAAATAATATTCCTTTCGAAAGACGAAACGAAGAAGTTTACATTGAAGATATTGCTGCAACAATTTGTGATTTTATTGGTGTTACAAAACCAAGTGATTGTATCGGAATTCCATTATTGAAAAAATGATTTGCAATAAATATTAATTTGATTTTGTCTTAACAGATCATAAAAAACCCGTGTCATCTGCGTTCTATTTCCTTGAAAGTTTTGTCTTTATTATCTTTCAATTTTTACATCAAGCCATTTCTCTAAAGTTGAATAAATTTTTTCTTTTTCTTCATCATCAAAACTTTTTATTCTTGTTTTGTGATCACCATCTTTTTTAATCATTTTAACTGCATTTGTGTTTGGACCAATATTTACGCTGGTTGCAGACCATGGATCGTTTTCTCCATAAATATAAAGCATATTATTTCCATGATTAAAAATGTAATCATTAATATTTTGCATTAATTTTTTGTTATATGATAAATCAATATTTTGTGGTGCAAAATAAATATTACTTGCGTATTCATCATTTACACTTTCCAAGAGATTGGAAAAATCACTTGTTTCATAATTGTAATAGCCAATTTCTGTATAAGCTTGGTAAAAAAATGGTTCATAAAAACTCATTGATTTTCCATCAAAATAATCAAATGGTGAAGCTGTATATAAATGTTTGAAAAGTTCTTCTGGTGAACAAACTGCATTTGGAATATCCGTACATTTTTGATTTCCCCATTGCCAAAACGAAAATGAGTATTCTAGAACTGAATATTCAAAAGTTTTTTCTAATCCAAGTGGAAATGTATAATTATTTTCTTTCATATAATTTTCAAGCAATGGTAAAATTTCATCCCGCTTTTCTAACAATGCTTTTTGAAAATTTTCAATTTTTTTTCTGCATTCTTCCGGACCAACATTTTCAAGAAAACTATGAACTCTACTATCTTCTTGTTCTAAATTAAGAGGAGCAACATACGGAACCCAAACATCAACTGCATTGGGATAGTAATATTTAAAGAAAACAGTTGTTTGTCCGCCTTTACTAATTCCGGTGCTTATCCATTTTCCTTTGTAAATATTTTTAAATATTTCAACTATTCTGTTATGATCTGCAGCAGCTTGCGCTGTATTTAAATATTCCCAAATATTGCTGTCCGGCTTTGATTCGCCAAAATATCTGTGTTCAACAATTAACTCATTGCACTTCAGAATATGAGCTAATTCCGTACTTCTTGTGGAGTTGATTTCATAACCATCATTTTCCATCACCATTGGTTTATTAAAATCAACATGATGAAGATAAACTCGCTGAGTAAATTTCGGACCGTTATTGGGATTCAAGTGGTCAAGTGGTTGAGTTACAAAAATTTCAAAAGCTTCTTTAAAATTAGAATCGGTATCAATTTTAGTAACAGAAATATCTGGAATTGAAAAAAGCAATTTATGTATTTCAGATTTTGAGTCATCTTGTTGCGCAAGTAAATTGACTGAATAAAACAGAATAAATAATAAAGTTAAAGAGTGAAAATTATTTTTCATTTAATTATCCTTTGTTTTCCTACCACATTTAAAAAAGAGCAAACAAAATTTTATCTAAAAAATCTGTCAAACTGGTTGTGTTTTTACAATATTGGCATCTGGTAAAAATAATATTCCGGCATTCCGTAAAAATGCAGAAGCCGGAATAATGATTTATTTTTAATTTACATTTCACTTTAAACTTTTCACATTTTATTCTTCCTGCATAAACGGATATCTATAATCCGTTGGTGGAATAAAATTTTCTTTAATTGTTCTTGGTGAAGCCCAACGAATTAAATTTAAGTAACTCCCTGCTTTATCGTTTGTACCGCTTGCTCTTGCGCCGCCAAACGGCTGCTGACCAACAACTGCGCCGGTTGGTTTATCATTTATGTAAAAGTTTCCGGCAGCATTAATTAATATTTTATCTGCTAAAATTACTGCTTCTCTTTCCTTAGCAAATATAGCGCCCGTTAGTGCATAAGGAGAAGTTTCATTACAAAGTTTCAAGGTTTCTAAATATTTATTTGTTGGATAAACATAAATTGTTAGAATCGGACCAAAAATTTCTTCTTCCATTGTTTTAAATTTTGGATTGGTTGTTACTATAACTGTCGGATCAATAAAATAACCAACGGAATTATCAAAATTACCACCAAAAATAATTTCTGCGTCTTTTGCTTTTTTAGCAAAGTTGATATATTCAATAATTGTATCAAACGCACCTTTATCAATAACTGCATTCATAAAATTCGTAAAATCTTCTGGCGAGCCAACTTTTACAGTTTTTAATTCCGAAACAATAAATTTCTTTAATGAATTCCACATTGATTGAGGAACATAAGCTCTTGATGCAGCAGAACATTTTTGTCCTTGATATTCGAAAGCGCCTCTAATTAAAGCAGTTCCGACTTCTTTATAATCAGCACTTTTATGAACAAAAATAAAATCTTTTCCACCGGTTTCACCAACTATTCTTGGATATGATTTATATTTAGCAATATTATCTCCAACCGTTTTCCACATATTTTGGAATACTGGTGTGCTTCCGGTGAAGTGTATTCCGGCTAAATGAGGTGAGTTCATTACTGGATCGCCAACTTGTCTTCCTGAACCTGGAACAAAATTAATTACTCCCGGAGGAAATCCTGCGGCTTCAAATAATTTCATTAACCAATACCCTGTGTAAACTGCACTCGATGCTGGTTTCATCAAAACTACATTTCCCATTAAGGCCGGAGAAGTTGGTAAATTCCCCGCAATTGATGTAAAATTAAATGGAGCAACTGCAAATATAAATCCCTCAAGTGCACGATATTCCATTTTATTCCACTGACCATTGGGTGAATGAGGCGGCTGCTGTTCATAAATTTGTTGAGCATAATAAGCATTAAATTTAAAGAAATCTATAAGTTCACAAGCAGAATCAATTTCTGCTTGGAATGCATTTTTACTTTGTGATAACATTGTTGAAGCATTTAATGTGTTTCTCCAATATGGAGATGCAAGCAAATCTCCGGCTTTTAAAAATATTGCGGCTCTTTCATGCCAATCCATTGAAGCCCAAGATTCCCTGGCTTGTAAAGCAGCTTCAATTGCCATCTCTACTTCTTTTTTGCCGGCTTTGTGATATCTTCCGATTATAGTTTTATGATCGTGAGGAATTACACAGTCTTCCATATTTCCTGTTTTAATTTCTTTTCCACCAATTATCAATGAAATTTCAATTACTTGATTTTTTAATTCCTCAATTCTTTTATTTAGTGCGGTTTTTTCTGGTGAGTTTGGTGAATAACTTTTTATCGGTTCATTCTCAGGTAAGTTTATCCTAAATTGAGCATTGGCCATAATAAATCTCCTTAAAACTTTTAATTAATTAAATTTTCTTATGATCAAAACTAAGAAATTATGAGCAGACCAAAAAGCAAAATGGGATGAACTCAGATTTTTGATAAAAATCAAATTTTATTAAGTAGAACTCGGTAATAATTATTTTTTATTTTTACAAAAAGGAATAAAATATTTGAAAGAAAAAATATTGAGATATTTGTTGAGCATTTTGTTTTTATTTATTGCACTTAATGCCTTTGGTGGTGGTTATTACGGAATGTCAGGAGCAGATGGTATTCCCATTGAATGGCTTGAAAATAGTCCTTTTAAGAATTATTTCCTTCCAAGTTTTATTCTCTTTACTATTGTCGGCGGTTCAAGTTTATTTGCCTCAATTTCTGTATTCAAGAAATTTAATTTTGAAAAATTTTCCGTTTTTTCGTCTGTTGTAATTATACTTGTTTGGATTACAACTCAAGTACTAATAATTGGATATGTTTCTTGGATGCAGCCAACAATAGCCGTTTTGGGATTAGTAATTTTAATTCTTTCCATATTGTTATATAAGAAAATATAATTTAAAATTGATTTTATTTCATCGGCATTTTAATATTTCTAATGACAAATCAAAATAAACTGAAAATAAATCTTAATGTTTTTCTATTTTCTGATGAATGGAAAGATTTTAACAATAAAAATTCTCTAATTTTTTACGGGACTTCTGATTCGGGAACTGTAAAATTAATATTTAAAAATAAGCCGATATTTTTCATTGAACGAAATTCTCAAAATATTGAAATTCCTTTTCCGCATTTACGAAAAGTAGTCAACTTAAAATCCTTTGATTTTATTGATGTTGACGCAGTTTATTTTAATACACAAAATGATTTGCTGAAATGTTCAGAATATTTTGCTTCGCAAAAAATAAAAACTTATGAAAGCGATGTAATTCCCACGCGCAGATTTTTAATGGAAAAAGGAAAAAACGCACAAGTTAAAATTGAGGGAAATTTTTCTCTGCAAAAAAATATAATGATTTTTGAAAATCCGAAAATCTCTCAGTCAGAATTTTCACCAAACTTTAAAATTGCATCGATTGATATTGAAACAAATTCAGAAAATAATAACATTTATTCATACGCAATTCATCAAGTTGAAAAAGATAAAAAACGAAATATTGTTCGAATTTTGGGAAACGAAGAAACTAAATTAAGCGAAAATGTTTATCAGCAAAAATCCGAAAAAATAATTTTACAGAATTTTATAAATGATATTTCCGAGTTTGATCCCGATATTATTATTGGTTGGAATGTTCTCGGTTTTGATTTGAAAATCTTGGAAGAACGAGCAAACGCAAATAATGTAAAATTCATTTTAGGAAGAGATAATTCAATTTCAAAAATAATTGCAAAATCCGGTGGAAATTATTTTGCTAAAATTTCCGGAAGAATTGTATTAGATGGACCAACAACTTTGCGCTCTGCATTTTTCACTTTTGAAGATTACAAACTTGAAACTGTTGCTCAAGAATTATTGGGAAAAGGAAAAACTATTGAAAGCAATTCCAACAAAGTTGATGAAATAAATTTTTTATTTGAAAATGATAAATTAAAATTAGCGGAATATAATTTAACCGATTGCATTCTAGTATTGGAAATTTTTGCAAAAGTTGGGATTATTGATCAGCTAATTACACGAAGTAAACTTTCCGGATTGTTTTTAGATCAGCTTGGACAAATGACTGCGGCGTTTGATCATTTTTATCTTCCTAAATTGCATCAGCATGGCTTTGTTGCACCAAATGTAAAAGATATAAAACAAACTCAGCATTCTGCTGGTGGCTATGTTTTTGATCCACAACCCGGTTTATATAAAAATGTTTTTGTGCTGGATTTCAAAAGTTTGTATCCATCAATAATTGAGACTTTTAAAATTGATCCACTTTCAAGATTATTATCAGCAGAAAATACTTTGCAGACTCCAAATGGAATTAAATTTTCACTTACGAATCATATACTTCCTAATTTTATTGAAGAATTAATGAATCACCGTGAAACCGCAAAGAAGAATAATGATAAAAATCTTTCCCAAGCAATTAAAATTTTGATGAACAGTTTTTATGGAGTTATGGGTTCTTACGGATGCAGATTTTATCATCCAAATTTACCGGATGCTATTACTGGAACGGGACAATGGCTGCTTCAGCAAAGTAAAATATTTTTAGAAAATAAAAATTTAAAAGTTTTGTACGGCGATACAGATTCTTTATTCGTAAATGTAACTACTGATTTTATTGATGCAAATGAAGTTGGGCAAAATATTGCCAAAAATTTAAATGATTATTGGAATGAAAGAATTTTAAGAGAATTTGATTTAAATTCTTATTTGGAAATTGAATTTGAAAATTATTATTCAAAATTTATTTTAACTTCAATGCGTGGAAGAGAAGGAGGAGCGAAAAAACGTTACGCCGGTTTACTTGGAAATAAAATTGATTTTGTGGGAATGGAATTTGTTCGTTCAGATTGGACAAGACTTGCTAAGAATTTTCAAGAGGAATTATACTTACGAATTTTTAATAATCAAGATTATGAAAATTGGATCAAAGAATTTGTATCAAAATTACTTACCGGAAAATTTACAAATGATTTAATTTACAAAAAACGTTTACGCAAAGGTTCAGAAAATTACACAAAAACAATTCCCCCCCATGTAAAAGCTGCACGATTGATAAATCAAGAACGCGGAACCGTAAATTATTTTATTACTAAGCGCGGACCAATTCCGGTTGAATTAAATCCCACAGATTTTGATTATCAACATTATATTGGAAAACAGTTAAAGCCAATCGCTGATTCAGTTTTGGCACTTTTCGGAAAATCTTTTGATGGAATTGTAAAATCAACTCAAATGAATTTGTTCTAAAAAATATCAAGATTGCAAGATTTCAAAATTACATTCTGAATGTCTCGTTGAATTCATTTCAGCATTTAAGTTTCAGTAAAGGTTTTTAAATTTACAAAACGTGAATAATGAAATTGAATACAGTATGCACTTATTTGATAAATTTTATGTAAAGTTATGAATTCAATTTGTTTAAATAGGAGAATAAAATTTTGAGAAATTTTGGCGGTATTAAAAGACCTGATAAAAAAAAAGATTTCGGTAAAAGAGATGGAAGAGATTTTAGAAGAGATTCTGAAAGATCTTCTGAGAGACCTACGATGCACAGAGCAACATGTGATCATTGCGGTAAAGATTGTGAAGTTCCATTTAGACCTACAAGCGGCAAGCCAATTTATTGCAGCAGCTGTTTTGACAAAAATCAGAATAAAGATCAAAAAAAATATAGTCATGAAAGAGGTGATAGAAATTTTAGCAGCGGAGAGACGAGAAAAAGAAGTTTTGAAACTGAAAATGATAGGGGCTCAGATCAATTAAAAAAGGAAATTGCACAATTAAACAAAAAACTTGATAAAATTTTAGATATTTTAGAATCCGAACTTAATGATGAAAATTATCAAGAAGATTTTGAAGAAGAAACAGAAATGCCTCAACTTGAAAAAAAAACAAGAAAGAAACCTGCAAACAAAAAAATTGAATAATAATATATAATCCCTACACTCATTATAGGATTTTTGCCAAACTGAGTTTTTTTAAATTATTATACCAATTATAATTTTTTATAGCTGCTATTAGTGTTGACGTTCAGCATCTTTTTTACTGAATTTTTATTTCATTTAAAACTTACATTAATTAGCTAATATCATAGAATAATACATTTTGTGCTAATTGAAAAAATTGTAATAAGAATCTTTAGAAACATCCGTAAACAACCTGCTTCCGAAAGCAAGGTAATGGTTTATTTACGTTATGCTATTGGTGAAATAATTCTCGTTGTTATTTGAATTTTAATTGTACTACAAATAAATAATTGAAATTAACAAAGCAATGATATTAGATTTAAAAGACGGAATAAAAGTAATTTTCGCAATCTCTTGAAGATTGGAGAAGTTGGTTGACCGAAAATTGTGAAAAATAAAAATCTGTTTGGTTAATTATTTATCACAAAAAGATAAAATAGAAAGTAGAAAACTTAAATGGCTTACAATGAAAAATTAGCAAATAAAATTAGAGTAGTTCTTTCTGAAATTCCAAATGTGGAAGAAAAGAAAATGTTCGGCGGATTAGCATTTTTAGTAAACGATAAAATGTGTATAAATGTTAGCGGCGAAAATTTAATGTGCAGATATGATGTGAAATTGGAAGATAAAATTTCTAAGAAAAAAGGTTTTGAAAATGTTTT
>JBGSKB010000636.1:0-1908 GCA_041741395.1 Melioribacteraceae bacterium | reverse complement strand
GATTCTGCTGTAATTTCAAAAAAAGAAGTAGTAGAAAAATCTTTTGTAGAATAGCCATATTTTTCAAAAACCACTTTGTTTACTTCATGAACTTTTCCTTTTCGATCCAATATAAAAATTGCACTGTTCGAATTATCAAATAAATCCATGTACTTCTTTACTGAAGCAGTAAGTTCTTTTATCTGCTTTTCTTGTTTAAGAAGTTTTTCTGAAAGATAAACAAGTTCGCTGCTTTGTCCTTTCGAAGATTTATTCATTGGAATTTATAATAATATAGTAAACACTAAATTAATAATCGAAGCAGCTTTAATTAAATTTAGCCAACTAATGAGATTCATTAAAAGTAAATTAATGTGAACTAAACTGAAAAACTTTAATAATTAATGGGACAAAAAGTCTTAAAGTGGTTGTTTCGTTTTTCATCAAGATTTAAGAATAAAATTAAATTGGAATCAAATATTTTTTAATTTGAACAGCGGATGTTTTATGGTTTCTTCAATTTTGTTAAACTGAAAATTCCATAATTTATCTAAAAATAGAGATGTCAAAGTTAGAAAAATGTCTATTGTAATAGAATCAATTTTAACAGTTAAGAACAATTCAGAATTGTTTTAATTTTGCAATTCAATCAGTTTTTATTTTTTCAAAATATATTTATTTATAAAATAAGGAGCAATTAAAATACAAACTAAAAAAAGTGCCCAAGTTTTTCCTTCCAATAAATTATAATCGGCAAGTAGTTTTTCAATCGGATGATCCATAACTAAACCGCCAAATCCAAACTCAAATAATATAGTTGCTGCAAACCAGAAAATTCCAATTTTAATTGTATCTGAAATATTATATGGAGCTTTTGTTTTTTTAAGGAATAAATATGTAATTCCAAGAATGTAAAAAAACGCAAGAGGTAAAAGCAATGCTCGGGCTAAGTTTCCGTTCAATCCTGAAAAGGGAATAAAAACAAGTTCTCTGAAAGCACCAAAAAAAATTGTGATTATTGCAAATATTAACCAAATGAAAAATGCTTGAATGTAAATATTCTTTATCATTATTATTTAGAAAATTTTCTTTGAACGCTTCTTGGTTTAAAATTACTTTGAGATTCTTTTTGTTTAATTCTTTCTTCGGCTGGAACTGCAAACTGAAATTTACGGGTAAGCACACAGCCTTTTCTACCGGGCACGCAATCAACTTTAAGCATAATGCAAAAGTTTGATTCGGTATTTAAATGCGGACAAGAAAATGAACTCATATATTTTTAGAAGGGAAATCGAATTTATCAATTTCCCTAAAATTTATTTTATTCATCTTGCGGTCTGGCTTGTCTTCCTTTGCTTCGTTCAATTGATTGCAATGCCAAATAATTTTGTCCAAACTTTTCTAAATTTTCTGTTTCAGTATCATATTGATCAAAATGTCTTTCTTCATCTGTAACTAAAGATTCAAAAATTTGTTTTGTTGCAGAATCTGCATTTTTCGAACATTCATTTGCCCAAACATTATAATCTTTTGCACTCTCAAATTCCATTTTTGCAGCAAGTTTCAACATTTCCTTAACATCGTGAATTTTTTTAACTTCACTTGCGGGTTTCATTTCAACATCACCTTTAAGAAATAAAATTCTCTCTGCACATTTTTCAACATGTCCCATTTCTTCAATTGCAGTTTTTATAAATAATCCGGCTAATAGATCATAACCTTGATCATCACAATGAAAATGAAAATACATATATTGATGAATCGCATATAATTCATCGGCAACAGCTTTATTTAATAACTCAATACTTTTTTCGTGCATATTTTTCTCCATGTTCAATTTTTTAGTTATTTAAAACTAATATTATTATTCTAAAAGTGTAAAATTAAATTTCAAATTTCCGCCGATTTCCTTTCGGAATTAACTTTCTT
>JBGSKB010000635.1:0-8546 GCA_041741395.1 Melioribacteraceae bacterium | reverse complement strand
TTTACTTTTTGATAAAAAGAAAGATCAAATAGAAAGTTTAAGAAATAAACTTAATAGTTTCGAAAATTTTCTAAAAGAACAAGAAGAAAGTTTTTCTAAATTTCAAGCAGAGTATAATTTACTTCAAATTGAACTGGAAAGATTAAAAGGCGAAAATCAGAATATTTCTAATTTGTTAAACAATTCAAAAGAATCAAGCAATTCCCTTTCAAAAACTATTGAAAAACTTTTACAAGAAATTAGCAATTCACAAAATGAAATTAATTCTATTAGCTCATTGATTGACGATTCTCAATCTGAATATGATGAAATTAATGCAGATAAAATAAAAAACTCTGAAGAACTCACAAAAATTGAAAATGAATTGTTTGAGAAAAAAAATAATTCATCTGAACTTGAACATAAATTAAATTCTGTAAGAAATGATCGACAAAATATTTCGGATAGAATCCATCAAATTCAAGTTAAGGAAAATGAAATTTCTATAAGATTGGAAAATCTTGTAAGTCATATTAAGGATGAATACAGCATCCAGCTCGAGAAAAAAGAGTTTGAAGATATTGATTCATTTAATTTCAAATTAACTTCAGAAGAAGTTCATTCATATAAAGAAAAATTAAAAAATTTGGGACCAATAAATCTTTTAGCATATTCAGAGTATGAAGAAGAAAATGAGAGATTACAATTTTTAGAACAACAGCGAAATGATTTAGTAAATTCTGAAAAAGATTTAATTAATACGATAAAAGAAATTAATGAATCTGCTGAAACAGTTTTTATGGAAACTTTTGCTTTAATCAAAACAAATTTTCAAAAAATATTTCAATCTGTATTTAATCCCGGCGACGAGGCAGATTTAATTCTTGAAGAAGGTGTTGATCCGTTAGAAGCCAAAATTGAAATTATTGCAAAACCAAAAGGTAAACGCCCAACCGGAATTGAACTTTTATCCGGAGGTGAAAAAACTTTGACCGCAACAGCTTTACTATTTGCAATTTACTTAGTTAAACCAAGTCCATTTTGTATTATGGATGAAGTTGACGCACCGCTCGATGATGCAAACATTGATCGTTTTACAAAATTATTAAAAGATTTTAGTGATAATACACAATTCATTATTGTAACACACAATAAGAGAACAATGGAAGCTGCAGAAAATATGTACGGTGTTACAATTCAAGAAGAAGGAATTTCAAAATTAGTTGGTGTTCAATTTAACGAAGAAATAAGTGTTTCCGCATAATGCAAAACGAACAAAATAAAAAATTTAATATTTATATCGATTTCGATGGAACAATTACCAACATTGACGTTGGCGAACATATGTTTCTAAAATTCGGCGATCCTAAAAAATGCCAGAATGTAATTGATGAATGGGTTGATGGTAAAATTAGTTCTGTAAAAGTTTGGATTGAACTTTGCAAAACCGTAAAAAATTTCAGTGAAAATGAATTTGATATTTTTTTAAATGAAGTAGAATTAGATCCGTACTTTCTTGAATTTATTGATTTCTGTAAAACAAATAGTTTTTCTTTAACAATTTTAAGTGATGGTTTAGATTATTACATAAATAAAATTTCTAAGAAATATAAATTTGATGATTTAAATATTTACTCAAACAAACTTTTTATTGATGAAAATAATTCTCTGATTCCTTCTTTCCCATATGGAGATGAAGAATGTAAAGATTGTGCAAATTGCAAAAGAAATCACATTTTAAATTCTTCAAGTGAAGATGATATTAATATTTATATCGGAGATGGGTATTCTGATACTTGCGCTGCTGAACATTGTGATTATATTTTTGCAAAGAGATCACTTTTAAAATATTGTGAGAAAAACAGAGTTCCATATTTTCCGTTTAACAATTTTAATGATGTGTTAAAAATTGTTACTCAATTGGCAAATAAGAAAAAAATAAAAAAAAGACATCAGGCATCTTTGAAAAGACGAGATGCGTTTATGCAAGGATAATGAATGACATTCAGAAAAAAGTTAGGGAAAATTCTTTTTAAAAACAGAAGCTACACTCCAATTCCATTTGTAATATTTATGGTAATTTTTCAAAATGCAACTTTGCTAAGTATTTTCATTGGATTAACAATTGTTGTAATAGGTGAGTTATTTAGATATTGGGGAGTTGTTTATGCCGGCAGCGCAACCAGAACAACATCCGGCGTTGGGGCAAATCAGTTAATCGTAAGCGGTGCTTTCGCGCATTTAAGAAATCCGCTTTATCTAGGCAACATTCTAATTTATTTGGGTGTTGGAATAATGTCAATGGCACTTTTCCCATATTTGCAAATTGTTGCTTTAGCATTTTTTACTTTTCAATATTATTTTATAATTGCTGAAGAAGAAGAATTCTTGCTTAAAACTTTTGGCAAAAAGTATGAAGCTTATAAAGCAGAAGTTCCAAAATTAATTCCAAGAATTTCTGCATATAAATCAGATGATACAAAAAATCAACCTTTAAAATTAAAAGCTGGATTAAAATCTGAAAGAAGAACATTGCAAGCAATTTTGATAATTTCTTTGATAATTATTTTGACATTTATTTTTAGTTAATGTGAAAAAAAAAATTATGGTTATAGCTGGTGAAGCTTCCGGTGATTTACATGGAGCATCTTTAATTGATGAGCTTTTGAAGATAGATCCGAATTTGGAAATATCCGGAATTGGCGGCGATCGAATGATTAAAAGTGGCTTGAAAAAATTGCATCACATTAGTGAAATGTCTTTCCTTGGTTTTTTTGAAATTATTAAACATTTACCGTTTATTAAAAAAGTAAAATCAGATTTGATCAATCATGTGAAAAAAGAAAATATTAAAACTGTTGTACTTATAGATTATCCCGGTTTTAATTTAAGCATTGCAAAAAGTTTTAAACAATTGGGAATTAAAAATATTTATTACATTTCACCGCAAATCTGGGCTTGGGGAAAAGGAAGAATTAGAAAAATTAAAAGTTTAATTTCCAGAATGATTGTCTTCTTCCCTTTTGAAAAAGAAATGTACACTGATAGTCAAATTAATTCCGATTTTGTTGGTCATCCGCTTGTAAATAAAATTAAGAATTATAATTTTTTATCGAAAGATGATTTATTCAAAAAATATAATTTAGATGTTCAAAAAGATTTGCTTGTTATTCTTCCGGGAAGTAGAAAACAAGAAATAAGTGAATTTTTTGATGATTTAATTCAAGGCGCAGAAAAAATTAGTAATGAATTTAATTTTCAAATAGTGGTTGCTTGTGCTGATAATATTGACGAAAACTATATTAGAAAATTTTCTTCAGTAAAAAATTATAAAGTAATAAAAAACGATACATATAGTTTATTAAAAAATTCTGCTTTTGCAATTGTAAAATCCGGGACTTCAACTCTTGAAACTGCCATAATTGGAGCGCCTTTTATTGTTGTTTATAAAACAAATTTTCTCACATATTTGATAGGCAAAGCACTGATAAAAATTAAGAATATTGCTTTGGTTAATATTGTTGCGGAAAAAACAATTGTAAAAGAATTAATTCAGAATGATGTAAATCCGGCAAATATTTTTTACGAAGCTAAAGGTATTTTATCAGACGAAAAGCAAATGAATAAATTGAAAAATGATTTGAGTGAAATAAAAAGGAAGCTAAATACTGAAGGAAATCCAAGTAAAAAAGCTGCCGTAATAATTTATTCGGAATTAAATGTTTTTTAAAAGTATAAAAAAACGTTCTTTGAATTTTATTGGAAAACATTTTGCACAAATTTTGATAAATATACTTTGCAAGACTTTAAAAATCACAGAATTAAATAAAGAAGTTTTGCATAAACTTAAGCTGAATAATCAAAATTTAGTTTTAGCATTTTGGCACGGAAAAATGATTTCACCTTGGTATTTATTTAAGGATACAAATTCATCAACAATAATCAGTGCGAGTAAAGATGGGAGTATTCTGACAAATCTTTTAGAAAAATGGAATTACGATGTTCAGCGCGGCTCAAGCAGCAAGGGTGGAAAGGAAGTTTTAGAAAATTTAATTGATTCTGCACAAAATGGAAAAAATATTTTAATTACTCTGGATGGACCAAAAGGACCAATTAATAAAATGAAAGCCGGAGTAGTAATTGTTGCAAAAAAAAGTGAAATCCCCATTGTTTTAATTGCAGTACTTAATATGAATAAAATGATATTAAAAAGTTGGGATAAATTTGAAATTCCATGGTTTTTTAGTAAAGTGAAAATAAAATATTCAGAACCGTATTTTGTTAATAAAGATTTGTCGTATGAAGAAACTGATAAAATGATAAATTATTTAGAATCAGAGTTGATAAAATTAGAAACTGATCTGGAGAAAAGTTGCTAAAGTTTATTAGAATTATTTTATCACCATTAACGTTTTTGTTCAAATTTATAATAGATTTTAGAAATGATCTGTTTGATAAAAAAATATTCAAACAAACTAAAGTAAATTGCAAAGTTATATCAGTAGGAAATTTAACAGTCGGTGGTTCCGGTAAAACGCCTTTTGTAATTATGTTAACAAAATATTTGAAAAGTAAAAATAATAAAGTGGGTGTGTTAAGCAGAGGCTACGGCCGAAATAGCAAAGGTTATTTGTTAGTTTCAAAAGATGGAACACCATTAATGAAAGTTAGTAAATCGGGCGATGAAATTTTACTTGTTTCAAATGAATGCAAAGTTCCAGCGGCTGTTGCGGAAAAGAGAGTTGAAGGCGCACAAAAATTTTTAAGGGATGTTGAATTAGAAACTATTGTTTTAGATGATGCATTTCAGCACAGATGGATTCAACGTGATTTGGATATTTTAATTTTCGATCAAAAGTTTTTAAGTAGTGTTAATAATATTGAACAAAACCTATTGCCACTTGGAAATATGCGTGAATCATTTGATTCTATAAATCGCGCGGATATGATAATTATCAATCGAAAATTTTCCCCGAAAATAAGTATTCCAACAAAACTCAAACATCATTTTTCAAACAAAGAAGTTTATTTTTCTTTCTATAAAGTTGAAGGAATTTATGATGTTAAGAATAATAAAAAATATTCCATTGATGAATTTAATGGGCAAAACAGTTTAGTTGTTTGCGGAATTGCAAGACCATTTTCCTTTTTAAGAGTTTTGGAAGAAAATAATATAAATATTAAGAACAAAATTATTTTTACTGATCATAAAGATTATTCAATAAAAGAAATTGAACAAATACGCAAAGATTTTTACAGCACAAATTCATATTCAGTTTTAACAACACAAAAAGATGCTGTTAAACTGATGGAGTTTAATAAAGAATTGGATGATATCGATATATACTTTCTAAAAATTTAATTAATAATAGAAGATGAAAAAAGTTTTTTTGAAAAAATAGATTCAAAAATATTTAACTAATTATTCAAACAATAATAGATTCGAGGAAAAAATAATGGCAAAGAAACAAAACTCAAAATTCGTTTATTTCTTCGGTGGTAAAAAAGCTGACGGCAAAGCAGAAATGAAAGGTTTGCTCGGTGGTAAAGGCGCAAATCTTGCAGAAATGGTAAATATTGGATTACCAGTTCCGGCTGGCTTTACAATTACAACTGAAGTGTGCACATATTATTATGACAATAAGAAAAAATATCCCAAAGAATTAGAATCTCAAGTTCTAACTAATCTTGCTAAAATTGAGAAAGAAATGGGCGCTAAATTTGGCGATAAGAAAAATCCTTTATTGCTTTCAGTAAGAAGCGGTGCAAGGGCTTCCATGCCGGGAATGATGGATACAATTTTAAACTTAGGATTAAATGATGTTACCGTTGAAGCATTAATTGCCCGAACAAATAATCCAAGATTCGCTTATGATTCATACAGAAGATTTGTTCAAATGTACGGTGATGTTGTGTTAGGATTAAAACCAAAAGATAAACATGATCATGATCCATTTGAAGTAATTCTTGAAAAAAAGAAAACCGATAATAATGTTGTAAAAGATACCGATTTAACAGCCGCTCACTTAAAGGAATTAGTTCAAGAATTTAAATTAGAAATTAAAAAAATTACAGGATATGATTTCCCAACAGATCCAATGAAACAGTTATGGGGCGCAGTTGGTGCAGTTTTTAGTTCTTGGATGAACGAAAGAGCAATTGTTTACAGAAAATTAAATAGCATTCCAGCTAGCTGGGGAACTGCCGTTAATGTTCAATCAATGGTATTCGGAAATATGGGTGAAGATTCCGGTACCGGTGTTGCGTTTACAAGAGATCCAGCTTCCGGTGAAAATCTTTTCTATGGCGAATATTTATTTAACGCACAAGGCGAAGATGTTGTTGCTGGAATTAGAACTCCGCATAAAATTTCTGAGTTAAAGAAAGATAATGCAAAAGTTTACAAACAATTGGATGATATCAGAAAGAAACTCGAAAAACATTACAAAGATATGATGGATATCGAGTTCACAATTCAACAAGGAAAATTGTGGATGCTTCAAGCAAGAGTTGGTAAACGTACCGGATTTGCTGCCGTTCAAATTGCAGTTGACATGGTAAGAGAAAAATTAATTTCTAAAAATGATGCATTATTAAGAATTGATCCAGAACAATTAAATCAATTGTTAAGACCAATTTTTGATACAAAACAAAAAACTCAAGCTATTTCAGAAGGTAAATTATTGGCAAAAGGATTGAATGCTGGTCCTGGTGCTGCTGCTGGTAAAATAGCTTTCTCTGCTCAAGATGCTGAAGAAATGGCTAAAAAAGGTGACAAAGTTATTCTTGTTAGAATTGAAACTTCCCCTGAAGATATTAAAGGAATGAATGCAAGCGAAGGAATTTTAACTGCAAAAGGCGGGATGACATCACATGCTGCTTTGGTTGCTAGACAAATGGGTAAAGTTTGTGTTGCTGGCTGCGGTTCATTAGAAATCGATTATAAAAAAGGTACAATGAAAGTTGCCGGATCTGATAAAGTTGTAAAAGAAGGTGACTATATTTCAATAGATGGCTCAACCGGTGAAGTTATTCAAGGTGAAATTCAAACAAAACCATCAGAAGTTGTTCAAGTATTAATCACAAAAGAATTAGAACCAAGCAAATCTAAAGTTTTTAGAACTTACAAAGATTTAATGAGCTGGGCGGATTCTGCAAGAACATTAGGGATTAGAACAAATGCAGATCAACCAGATCAATCCGCTAATGCAATAGCATTTGGTGCTGAAGGTATTGGACTTTGCCGTACAGAACACATGTTTTTCGGCGGAGATAGAATCCTTGCAGTTAGAGAAATGATTCTTGCTGAAACTGAAGCCGGAAGAAAAAAAGCTTTAGAAAAATTATTACCTCTTCAAAGAAAAGATTTTACAGAAATTTTTGAAGTGATGAAAGGCAGACCAGTAACTATTAGAACTTTGGATCCACCTTTACATGAATTTTTACCTCATTCAGCAAAAGAACAAAAAGAAGTTGCAGATGCTTTAAATGTTACACTTGAAAAACTTAAAATCAAAATGGAATCTTTAGCTGAATTTAATCCTATGCTTGGATTTAGAGGCTGCCGATTAGGAATTAGTTATCCAGAAATTACAGAAATGCAAGCTCGTGCAATTTTTGAAGCTGCGGTTGATGTTGCAAAGAAAGGAATTAAAGTTAAACCAGAAATTATGATTCCACTTATTGCTACTCTTGAAGAATTAAAATTACAAGAAGCAATTGTAAGAAAAGTTGCCGGCGAAGTATTCAAAGAAAAAGGTAAAAAAGTAGAATATTTGGTTGGTACAATGATCGAATTACCAAGAGCAGCATTGATTGCTGATGAAATTGCTACAGTAGCAGAATTCTTTAGTTTTGGTACAAATGATTTAACACAAACAACATTTGGTTTATCAAGAGATGATGCTGGTAAATTCTTACCACTTTATGTTGATCGTGATATTTTACCACGTGATCCATTCGAAAGCATTGATCAAAATGGTGTTGGTCAATTAGTTCAAATGGGAACTCAAAAAGGAAGAAAAACAAATAAAAATCTAAAAGTTGGTATTTGCGGTGAACATGGCGGAGAGCCAGAATCAGTTGAATTTTTCCATAGAACTGGTTTAAATTACGTTAGCTGTTCACCATTCAGAGTTCCAATCGCAAGATTAGCTGCGGCAAGAGCTGCACTAAGAAAATAAGTACTAATTAATTCTAAATTTAACTAACCGAGCTTTTAATAGCTTGGTTAGTTGATATTGAAAAGAATTGTATTATTTTCAAAATTAAAAAGATTTAATTAGCCAATAATATTTTGATATAGGAGAATAAATGAAATTATCTGATTTTAAATATACATTACCAAAACCTTCCGTTGCTAAATATCCGGTTAAGCCCAGAGACAATGCAAAGATGATGGTTTTTCAAAGAGAAACCACAAATGTTGATCATAAGAAATTCAAAGATGTTGTTGATTATATGTCAAAAGGCGATGTTCTTGTTGTTAACAACACAAAAGTTATGCAGGCAAGATTATTCGGGCAAAAAGAAAGAACCAATGCTAAAATTGAAGTTTTTGTTTTGCG
>JBGSKB010000634.1:0-4511 GCA_041741395.1 Melioribacteraceae bacterium | reverse complement strand
AGCATTTTTCTTTCATCAGATTACAAAATGTTTCATCTTTAATTTCTTTCAAATTAACGAGAACATTATAAATTCCGCCAAGTACTCCAGAATAAGCCATTTGAGCCCCAACACCAACATCAGTAATTGAATTGGGATTTCCATGTTTTACAACAATTTGAGCAATCTCAATTGCTTTAAGCGATAATTCGGCAGTTCTTAACGGAACACTTACAGCTTTTTTTAATCCTTCTAAAATTGCAGTTTTTCTTTGTTCTTTTTCTTCACTTGAAATATTTGGCAATCTTTTGGCAATCATATAATCATTAAATGCACGAGTATCTTCATCCACAGCTTTTAGCAATTCATCTTTTATTTGCTGACATTCATTTGCACAATTATTAAGTAACTCATCAATTTCTTTAGATCCTTTTTTGTACGAAGATAAAATGCAAACCATTGATGATAATGAGGCACCTATTGCGCCAGCCAACGCCGCAATTGATCCTCCGCCCGGTGCCGGAGATTCTCTGGAAACTTCGTCAACAAAATCATTTAAGTTCATTTCTATAAGTGCATCCGCAAAATTTTTGGGCAATCCTAAAACTCTTTCTTCTATATTAAATTTTGATAAATCTTCTAATCCTAAAGATTGAACTGCTGTATTAAAAATATCCTTTATTGGAATTCCAGTAGATCTTCCTTGTTGTTGAAGATAAAACTTTCCGGTTTGAAGTAAAGCACTAAAAGGAACCATTCCAACAATTTCACTACCGGTAACAATCAAACCTCTTTCCGAAGCTAATTTTCTGGCAGCTTCCAAAACTTGATGCATCGATGTAATATTATAATCTGTTAAGTTTATTGAAATTTGTGCTCTATCAAAATCCTTTACCATCCAGCCGATTGCTCTACAGTGCTGAAACATTCCACTTTTTTTTACAGATTCACCTTCCAGATTTTTAGGATCAATTTCATTCACTTTTAATAATTCTGATAAATTATAATTATGAATAATTTTGCAATGATTAAGTGTCTCATCAAAAGTCTTACCAATAAAAACGCAATCACCGCATGGATATGAACCATTTTCATATTTTACAACATTTTCACTTTTGTAATAATATGGATAAGAAACTGGTCGTCTTGCTGATCTTCCTTTCTCACGTAATTCATAAGCAATATCAATCGCATGAAGTTTTTCTCTTGTGTTAAGATTTATATTATATGCAATTAAAAATTCCCTAACACCAATGACCGTTGCTCCGCTTTTTTTATTAAACTCTGTTGGACCAAAATCCGGTTTCCAATTTTCATCTTTTAGTTTTTCCGCTAATCCTTCGTATTCACCTTTTCTAATTACAGCTAAATTTTTTCTATCTGACTTTTGTGCAGATTTCTCATATAAATAAACAGGAATTCTTAATTCATCACCAACTCTTTGTGCAACTTCTTTAGAAATCTGAATACATTCTTCAATTGTAATTCCATTGACTGGAATAAAAGGAAAAACATCTGTGGCACCCATTCTTGGATGTGAACCAAAATGTTTTGACATATCAATTAATTCAGAAGCTTTCTTTATTGCTTGAAAAGCTGCTTCCTTTATTCCCTTTTTATTGCCAATAAAAGTGACAACTGTTCTATTCATATCAGCTCCTCTATCAACATCAAGGAGTTTTACATTATCGACTTTTTCAATTTCATCAGTTATTTGTTTGATGATATTTAAATCTCTTCCTTCGGAGAAATTTGGCACGCATTCAATTAATTGTTCTTTCATATTTAACTCAATGATTTTAAAATTCTATTTCAATATCGCCAACGGGCCAGCGAGGTCTTAAATTTAATGTGTCTGGGTAGAACTTAAATTCTTCGGAATATTTTAATGAATCAAAACTTCCAAAAGAATAAACATTATTAGAATCTGAATCATTATAAATCCATAATAAATATTTCCCCGGATTTAATCTATCATATTCAAATTTCCCATCTTTTCTAACTTCTTTTTGAATCTTAGATTGTTTATTCTCCAAATCATTCAATACAACTTTTGTATTTTTCTTTTTCGTTTTTACAACACCACTAACTCCGGAAAATTCCATATTGCTGATAGTATTGATTTTATTGAGTATAACAGTATCAATTTTATTTCCGGCTAAATCAATAATATTTGAAAAATCAATTTTAAGTTTATATATGGATTTGGGTTTAAGATCATTTTCTGGAATTATATTTATTGAAGCGTCATCCAAATTTGAAAAAGTATAAGGCACAATATTGCTATCTGGATCCAAAAATGTTATTGATTTTGGTAAATCAGAAATACTAAATGCATCAGAAAAAATTATAGAAAAATTTGGCGATTGATAATCAATTGTACTGCTGTTAAATAGTGTATTGATTTTTGAGATTTTAATATAATTTGTGTCAGCTTTTTCACTTGGTGTAAAATTTATACTCTGACTTATCATTTCGTTTTTACTTAAGTCAAAAATATTTTTTGCAATCAGATATATATTGTTTTCAATATTTAAAGAATCAGAAATACAAAGTATATACTCGCTTTTGCTTGGTTTTCCTTTATATATTTTTTTTATTTCAAAAATTGAATTTTGTGTGGAATCAATTATTGAAAAATTATTAGCACTTAATTTTGAACTATCAATTGGTTCATTAAACTCAACAACAATATGGTTTTTATCAGTCATTGTAATTGCTTGAAAATTTGGTGATAGTGTATCTTCCTTAAATAAGAAAAAATTAATATCCTCAATTTGATTTAGAGAATCAGCAATAACAATGCTTTTTGTTGAATAACCTATTTGATCTTCACCTTTATCATAAACTAAATTTTTAAATTCATCTTTGACTGCAAATAATTCATAAGTACCATTTCCTAATCCATTAATTCTGAATTCACCATTTTTATTTACTTGCGAAACGTAATCTGGTTTATTCTTAAAAATATTTAAAGTGTCAGCATTTTTATTATAAGCAAAAATCATTGTTCCGTCAACTTTTTCAGCAAAAACTCTTCCGCTAATTATTCCACTATCAATTTTACTTCCGGTTGAAAAAGTTAGAATAAATGGTTCAATCATTTTATTGTTATTGTTCATATCAGAAATTTCTGTACCAATAACAATTGAGTAAGTTGTGTTCTCTTTTAATTTTTCATTTAAATTTATTTCGACAGTTTTATTTGTCCAAGAAAATTCTGGGATATTTTCCAAAATCGGTGAAATAAAAAACGCATCATTAATATTTCTTTTATTAACATATTCCGAAAAAGTAAATTCAACAATATTATCACTGAAATTTGTTTTTCCATTTTCCGGATAAGAAGAAATAATTTGCGGTGGAATTTTATCTATTTCTCCGCCGGGTGGAGATAGTTGATTTGCACAATTCCAGAATAATAAATTAATTATTCCAAATATTATTACAAATTTTATTTGTTGTTTTCCCGCCAAATTCTGTACCTATTTACTTGTCTTTGATGTTCTCTTGCTGATTCCGAAAATACATGTCCGCCATTTCCATCTGCAACAAAATAAAAATAATTATGCTCTTCCGGAAATATTGCTGCCATAATAGCTTCTTTACCCGGATTATTTATTGGTGCCGGCGGCAAACCATAATAAATATAAGTATTAAACTTAGAATCTATTTCTAAATCTTTAAAAAGTATCTGATTTATTTTTGCGCCTCTTTGTCTAAGTACATATTGAACAGTAGGATCAGCTTGCAAACGCCAATTATTTTTCAACCTATTATAATATACTCCAGCAATTCTTTTAAATTCTGGAATTGAATTGGATTCACCATCAATAATTGATGCCATTGTAAGAATTTGATGTTGATCCATATTTAATATTTTCATTTGATCAATAACTTCTTTATCATCAAATAACTTTTTTATTTCATTGTTTAACTTTTTTAAAATTTCTTCTTCAGTTGTTCCATCATAAAAATAGTAGGTTTCGGGCAATAAATATCCTTCTAAAGAAGTTACATTTAAATTTAAACTTTTTATAAATTTTTCTTCTAAAGATAATTGAAGAAACTTTTCCTCATTAATTCCAAGTTCTTTTTTTAATAATTCAGCTAAATTTTCTTGCCAAATGCCTTCTTGAATTGTAACTAATTTTTGATTTTTTGGTCTTCCTTCAATTAGAAGATTTAACAACTCAACATAACTAATTCCATCCGGAATTTCATATCGCCCGGCTTTAATATTCTTATGGGCTCTAAATAAATATGAGGCAAGTTTAAAATTAAATTTATTGGGAATGATTTTTTTTCCGTAAAGTGAATCTGTTATTGAGTTAAACGTAGAACCATGGCGAATATCAAATATTATAGATTTTGAAGTACCGTTATAATTTGGGTTGTAAAATGTGAAAGTGTAAAATCCAGAAATAAAAAATAAAACTGCAATAAATAAATTAAGTTTACCTTTGGAAATTTTGAATATTTTTTTAAAGAATTTATTTTTCATACTAAAATGTTAAAAAAAAAAATTTTGC